>JAPORK010000203.1 GCA_026710285.1 Endozoicomonadaceae bacterium
CCAAAATCAGATTCAAATACAACACCAGGACATGCAATTTCAAATGATAAGATTGCGTTAAACTGTATAAACAGTGCAAAAAATGGTAAGCAACTAATGAAGTATACTTATCTTGTCATTCCCATTTTTCATATCAAACAAAATTATGATCTGAGTCCCCTTTTTCAACTGAACGGATATCGTTTTAAAACTTCGCAGAATGTGTTTATAAAAGTAAATGAAAAAGGTGTGGAAGCAGCTTCTTATACACAATCGATCATAGAAAGATCCTTGCCGGATTATAAAAGAATAGAAATAAACAAACCTTTTGCATATTGGATTATCAACACAGAAACTGACAAAATTTTGTTTATGGGAACAGTATATGATCCTCAATATGTATAAATAAATTTATGAAAATCATCATAAATATTGATAATAAGTGCAGAATTTCTGCAATGTACTAACCAGTATAAATATTAACCGTTAAAATAATAATAAAGGTAATCATTATGATGTATATATATAAATTTCTTTATATTTCGGTCATCTGTTTTGCATTATATTCACTCACAGGCAATGCTGCACCACCTGATGAGGATAAAAATGATGATATTAGTTCATATCAAATAACCAAAGCTTCTCATAATTTAGCTAAAATCACACAAAGCTATAACAAAAATATTGTTTTTTGTCCACAAGGAGTAAATGTTGTTGAAAGGCTTGCAGCAGTTATACCAACACCAGTATTTCCTGTAGAAAGGACACCAGATGCTTTACAGGATGCTTTTGATCGATATGTACTTAAGGATGATAATGACAAAATTTTAAAACAAGCAAACTTTGTTTTTTCTCGAGATAGTCTGCCACAACAATACAAGGATTTATTAGAGTCAAAAGGAAATCCACATATCTTTGATAGCTCACATAACCTCAAACACGCAGGAGATGTAGCAGACGCAAACAGGATAATAGCTAAATTAACTGATAATGCACTTGAAGGAGTAATAAGGGAAACCGATAATTTTGATTTTATAGTGACAAACATAGTTTATTTTAAAGGTAAGTGGGGTGTCCCCTGTGAAAAAGGGGGAGCTCTCATATGGAAAAAAAATACAGCTATGCTAGAAGAAGTTGATAGTTTTGTCACTGATCCAACCAATAATATAGGAATCAAAGCAGGAGAGACTGACGGATATAATTTATTCTCTCTTCCGGTTAATGAGGCAAAGGGCAAATATAAGTTTATCATTGCTGTACCAGAAGACAGTTCAAAGACGACACCAGAGCAGGCAATTTTAAATGATAAAATTGCGCTAAATTGTATAAAGGCTGCAAGAAGTGCGCAACAACTGGAGCGAAATGCCTTTCTTACCATTCCCGTTTTTTATATTCAGCAAAAGCATGACCTGAATCCCCTTTTTAAATCAGCGAATCGATTTGAAGCTTCACAGGATGTGTTTATACAAGTAAATGAAAAAGGTGTAGAAGCTGCTGCTTATACAAAAATGCTCGTATTTAAAAGCATATCACTGAACAGGGAAATAAAAATAGATAAACCTTTTGCATATTGGATCCTCGACCAGGGGAGTGACAAAATTTTATTTATGGGAACAGTATATGATCCTGAGAAGCATATAAATTAACTTATGGAAGTCATCATAAAATTTATAATAAGTGTTTAATCTCAGAAATGTACTAAACACTATACATATTGAAATAATCCAAATACACAGGTGTATTTTGTAACCGTAAGCAAATCATGAACACAGATGAAGCTTAACAAATTATAAACACCTGTGGTTTTAATCTGCAAATTTTAAGCAAGATCCATCAGGTGAAAATGCTACAGATAAAAAAGGCAGATTAATAACTGTTGAACGATCTAACAAAGCGTCTGTGTTGACAATATAACTGAAGAACTTGATTGGTAAAATTTATCAAAGTCAGGAAGTAGCATCTTCCTGAGGTAGTCGTATATAGCCATAAATTTCCAGTGGATTCTCAACATCTGAAAGCTCCTTCCATGCGGCAGAAAATAAGGTTTTCAGTTTACTAAGAGAACCCTGCATTTTAGCTATAGAGCCATCAAAATCAAAACCATAAAGATACCATATATCTTTATCAGCTCTCTCAACAACAGAGATATGGTTTATATGCTGCATAATAGCAGTTTGAAAAGGTTTGGTTAATACGTCTTCAAATGAAGTTAAAGGCTTTTCTGATGTATCGACATATTTTTCATCATTACTTAATGCATTTAAAACAGACTTGAAAGTATGTAAAAATATAGCTGCTCTGTCTTTTATTTCGCTTTCCTTTATCTTGCAAATATGAGCGAATACAAAACCGAATTTTTTGATGAGAAAATTTTGAAAATCTGACAAAAAAAGTGGGCTTTTATTCCTTTGTGCCGCCATTAATAAAGCACCACTATCACATACAATTAATGGATTGTCACCGCATGATTTCAAAATTGCCCAAACGTTAATAACTTCACCGATTTTATTAAAAAATAACGCAGGTTTGTTATCAAGTTCTATAATATAAAGAGCTGCTTTTTGCTTTAAACGCTTAATAACTTCTCCAACCTGCATCAAGCGAGGTGTCCCGTCAGGTTTATGAGCAAATGTCGCTAACATCTGAAAATTAACCTTGTCAGGATCAACATTACCGGAATATACAGGTGAACAAAGCGATTCAGAAAGAAAAAACCCCATATCAACTGCTGCGGTAGCTAGTGTGGCTGCCATTTCCGTAAGACCTATAACAGAAGCTGCCATATTAAGTCCTTTATTAGAAGGAACTAAAGCTGCGATAACGGGAACACTGCCATAAATAGCAGTACCTCCTGCTACGGCAGCACCCAGTGCAGCGCCACCACAGCTGGCAGCGGTGGCACCTAAAGAGACCACAGTTAAACCGGTCATAATCACTGCGCTGGCAATATTCGCCCATTTGGAATGCAGCGCACTTAATCCAAAGGACATAATATTTCCGATCCATTTGAGCGTAGTTCCCAGCCATCGGGACATATTTCCTGAAGGGTCACTATTCATGACCGGATTATTACTACCAAAGCCATATCCGTTTCCTGCCGGATCTTCACTAACAAAATAGCGCATTCCTGGATTATAAGCTCGGTGTCCGTTACCTAAAAACTGCCAGCCTGTGGCAGGATCAGTTAATTCTCCATCAAAG
>JAPORK010000506.1 GCA_026710285.1 Endozoicomonadaceae bacterium
TTTTTATTTAACTCAAACTATATTTTTCAGTAAAATTTTTTTAATTTTCATCCATTAAACCAGTTTTCTGTTGAGAAAGAAACTCAGCACTGAAATAATAAAAAACTTCTTATCTATTCACCACAAATATTGCTGTACATATATTGTAGAATTAACCGATAGCACGTAATAATGCTTTTTTATGCAGTTAATTCATTATACAATACGGTATATGGATAAATCATCATATGACTTATACCCGTTCAATATCAAAACACAGCATTTATTTTTTCATAAGTCATTGTTATTAAATAGTTATACAAAAATAAATCCTAATGTTTTGAAGTTGACAGAGTCTATGTTGAATAGAATAAGTTTCAGCTCATATGTGAGCCTGAAGCATTACCTGGTATCTTTTGGTTTTTTACTCAACATTCATTTGGTACAATGAAAAACATCAAAATCAAATAAAAATCTCTACAACATCTTATTCTATTTACAACATTAAAGATCACTGTTTTTTATAATCCCTGCGTTCGTATACCAACGTTAACAGAGAGGTAGTAACAAATCATGATAGCAACAGGATTACGTCTTAAAGTTTTTGGTCTGGTCCAAGGTGTAGGGTTCAGAGACTATGTACGCCGTAAAGCTATGCAAGAAAATGTAACAGGTATTGCAAGAAATCTACATGACGGTAGTGTTGAAGTTTTACTTTATGGCGAAAAAAGTAATATTTCTCGCGTGCAAAATGCTATTCGTACAGGACCTTCTTCTTCCCGGGTGGATGCTGTACAAACTAATGATCTCTACGACACACCATTACAGGATTTTATAACTGAGTAATAATCTGTTTTCGTTAACAACTGATGTTACACAGTAATGCTTTTTTATAAGGTTAATGTATTTTTGAGCATGGAAGATAAAAAAGCAGAAAATTTTGTACGTATTGATTCACTCAATTATCCGGAAGGGTATCCACTGAAGGTATGAATAAAATTTCCTGTTTTCCTTCATCGCCAGATCTTTACAAACAAAGAAGGTAGTACAGGTGTACTTTATCTGGTCTGTAGTCATCTCACGTGCACTGCAAAAAAATCGAAACAATTTATAAAAAAAGGTGGAGTATAGCAGTTTTTCATAAAACGATAAAATCAACTGCAGCCATGGCAAAATCACCAACTGAGGTACCGTTAACTCAAGATCATCATGTATTTATGTCAATTTATTTAGCTTTCAAACTTGAGCACCTGTCATTAAAACATCAAATGAACCATTTTGCTTTAAAGGCGAAATTGTACATAACAGCCATCAGGCAAGCCTTTGACGAACTTATAATCCTTAAGTCGTATATTACGCAACATCCGCTAATAATATTTAAAAATTTCACGAATTTGCAAAAGATCATTTGTAATAGTTAGTGCCAGTTGCAATAGTATTTTTGCTTTTTGAGGAATGAGTGCACCAGAGGCAATAGTTCCTAGCTTTTCATCGCTTAATTCTCCCGTGACTACTTCTCCACGCAGCATTCTTGAGGCTCGTACAATATGGATATTTTTTTCTCTTGCTTTTTTAACCTTTGACAAAAAAGGTTTAGGTACATTACCATTTCCTGTTCCGGCAAAAACAATACCGTTTACTTGCGCTTTAATGCATGCATCAAATAACATTGTATTTATGCCGGCATAACTGTAAAGAATAACTACTTCAGGCAGAGATTTTGGCAATGTTTTAGCAAAAACTGATTTCACTGTGTGTATTTTTTTTACTGAGCGCTGAAACTCTACATCAGCACCATTAACATAACCAACAGGTCCATAACTGCAGTCAGCAAAAGCATCAATATGTGTTGTTGCGATTTTACTAACACCATGCGCATTAAAAATTTTCTCATTCGCAGTTACCAGCACTCCCTTGCCAATTGAATTTTTACTACTGGCAACCAAAATTGCATTGAACAGATTAGCAGGACCATCTGTGCTATAAGCTGTGGTTGGACGCATGGAACCTGTCAGTACAACAGGCTTTGAAAAAGGAATAATCAGATTGAGAAAATAAGCAGTTTCTTCAATAGTGTCAGTACCATGGGTAATCACAATACCATCAACCTCATCAGATGCTAAATATTTTCTGATATGTCTGGCCAGCTTCAGCCACAGCGTTGCGGTTATATCCTGAGAGCCAATATTGATAAACTGTTCTCCACTAATATCTGCAATTTCATTAATTGCCGGGATAAGCTTTAAAATATCGTTGATATTCATTTTCCCGGGTTCATATACTGCACCAACGCTGGTTTCTCCTGCACCTGCAATAGTACCACCTGTGGCCAGAATATGGATTTTTGGTTTTTTGTTCAAAGCTTAAAACCCCTTCATAATTTTATTCAGAATACTATGGTTTTATAATTTAATTGATTTATAAGCAAATGCAATTGCAATTAAAGTCTTTTAAATTCATTAACGGTTTATTTTAGAGTCTTAGATATAATTTTTAGCTTCATTTATTCTGTAGTTTAGTGACAGATAAGCGTCTAAAAGCTGAATAAATTGAGTGAAATTCTGTCCGTTAAGATTTTATTCTAAATGACAAGGTAACGTAATTTCAAACCTTTTTATTGTGATTTTGCAACTGCATTGGGAAAAATATTTTTTTAAACTTTATGACTCTCAACGCTTTGCTGAACTGTTAGCTTGTATTTCTCTCTTATCATCGTGATGACAGGTTCCCGTAGGTCCCAAGAAAAGCCCAATACAAAGTCGCATCTACTATACGCTTAGACACCATCTGCACAGCATTCGGAGTTTACTTGCAGACTCATCCCGGAAGTGCGGAATGCCTCCGGTTTTGATGTCACTCGCCCTTACGACGCATCAACACAGGTTGGGTTTTACTCGCCTCTTTGTATAATACCTGCCAACTTCATGAGTTGACTTTTCCTTAATGCTCACGACCCATACTCTTAACATACGCCGCTTAAGGTGGTTTGGAGCCGGTTTCCGACAACAGATACTCTTATACATATATGGACAATCCTCTGATTGCAAATAATTGATTAACTATATTTGTTCCACGGTCATATATTCCTGTCTCTTAGTCACATTTTTTAAGTTGTTATTTTTATTCACAGTTTTATTTTCTGCTGAATATATCGACCTTTACTGAACGCACCGTGGGCTGAGCCTGTCGAAGCCCGG
>JAPORK010000141.1 GCA_026710285.1 Endozoicomonadaceae bacterium
GGATTTTTATTATTCAGCCAAAAACTCCGAACCAGAATTTGTGTATAAAAGACAGCGCCTAAACGGAGTTGAAGGCAAACTGCCATACAAAACCATAACTATTCCTGAACTTGTCTAAATTATTTTGTGCACATTCCTTATCCCTGAAGCGTGCATCGCACCCGGTTTTGATGTGTCTGTTATTTAATATATTATTTCAAAAAATATACTCTGATTACCTGGAAACATTTAACTTTCTTTATTAAAATCACCTTTCCTAGGATTAAAAATGGTACTTAGAGACAAATTTTAGATGTTTTTAAAAAAGAAAAAATTTATTATTTTTTTGCATGTTTTGTTACTTTGCATTACTACACTTAAAACATCAGAGGTTTTTTGTGTTGGCAATAGCAAAGCTAAAAACATTGCATCAAACAACCAGAAAATCAAGACCAATAAACAAAAAAAGAAAATGTCATATGAATGCACTTTTTGTCATGAAATATTTTCCAAAGAAAATGACTTAAACAGACATAAATGTAAAAAAACCACCAAACCGATCCAAAAGCCTTCCTTTGAATGTTCTGTGTGCAAGACATGTTTTTACAAACAATCAGATTTAACAGCCCATGAACTTTTGCATACTTTGGATACAGAAGAAAAAAAACCCTTCGTATGCAAGATTTGTAATACTGACTTTACAATTAAAAATAACTTCAAAACTCATATGAAAAATGTTCACAAAGAACCATTTACAGAAAAGGATTGCGGGGAAGTTTTTAAATCAGTAGAAGCACTGGAGCAATATAAAAACTCTATTTTGTACGAGAATTTTTTTCAATGCAAGAAATGCACAAAATACTTTCAACATGAAGCAGAATTCATTCAACATCAGATACAGAATCACCAGCAGCCCCCTGAGAAGGTCATCTATACATGTGATCATCCTGGTTGCAATAAGACCTATATAAAACGACATAATCTCAGCAGACATAAGCATTTTAAGCACTTGCCATGTGGAAGGGAGATGGGCAACTATGCTGATTTAAAGGTTCATCAACAGAGCTGTGAACAATGTCAAAATGTTATGAAACCTGAACAATTAGCAACTATAAAAAAAGCAAAACAATTACCTGATAATAAAATTATAAAATCATTTAAATGCAATAAATGCGATAAATCCTTTCAACATGAAGCACAATTAATTCAACATCAGATGCATGAGCACCAGCAGCTCTCGAGTAAGGTCATCTATACATGTGATCATCCTGGTTGCAATGAAGTCTATATAGATAGAAACAGTCTCAACAGACATAAGAATCTCAAACACCTGCCCTGTGGAAAGGAGTTTAAAACCTATGCTGGTATAAAGGCTCATAAACAAAATTGTCAGCAATGTCAAGATTTTGCAGAATCTAAAAAATTAAAAACCATAAAAGCAAAACCATTAACTGATGATCAAATTTTATCTGCTAAGGACAAAGCTGACAATACTCAACCTGAAGAAAATGAGTCAACCGGTATAGCAAAACAACTTGTACAAAATAATGATCTAAATACACCTATTGAAATAATGCTGTCATCACAAAATATTGAAAATAATCACTCCCCAGATGAACCTGAATCAGACAATTGGATTTCCTGGTTGATAGTTTCTTGTCCAAAACTTATTTCTGCTATAACAGACAATTTATCAATAATAAAAAATTTTATAGATAATGCTAATTATCAAGACGCTGCCAGTACTTTTGTCATTGTAACGACAACTATTTCAGATTTAAACAAATGTTTCTCAAAATTTAAGTTTATAGATTCATCCTGTACAGAAAATAGAAATACCGCCAAAATTGACATGATGTGTAATACACTCAAAGAGATTGAATGCTTCATTATGAAAGATTTTTTTGATAAAAAATACTCAACTACTTATATCCTGCAAAAAACAGAACAAATCACTAAAACTATGAACGAAATATTTGCAGACTGGAGGTCCGCATTGCAGAGCAAAAATCACAGTGCAACACAACATGAAAATGTTGGCTTATCAGAGAATGAAAATACTGAAAATTACAGTGCAATACAACACGAAAATGTTGACTTATCAGAGAATGAAAATACTGAAAATTACAGTGCAACACAACACGAAAATGTTGGCTTATCAGAGAATGAAGATATTGACTTACCTATTTTTCCATTAACAGATGAAGATTTCTTCTTTTCTGAAATTCAAGACTTCAACTCACTCACCTCTGATCTTAATAGCTTTTTGCAGGGGGATTATATTGAAACTCTCCATGATTTACCTCTGTTCCAGCAAATAGACAGAGACATACTATTAAATCCTAAATAGTATCTGTCGTATGAAATTTGTATTATCTGTTATTAGACATCAGATTGTAATAAATCGGGCTAATAAACTGGTAAAATTTAATTTTCTTTATTAAAATCACATTCTTTGTGATTTACAGTGTTGTAAGAGATAAATTTTAAATGTTTTTAAAACAGAAATATGTTGTTATTGTTTTCCAGACCTTGTTGTTCTGTATAACTATGCTGAGTATATCAGATATTTATGCTATATCCGGCGAGAAACAATCAACGAAAACTAATAATAGCACACAAGACAAGCAAACAACGTGGGCTACCATACTTTATCCGTATAAATGTAGTGCTTGCCAGAAGGTATTTACCAAACAATGCTATTTAAACAGACATAATTGCGATAAAACCAGCGGACAGAAAACACGTGCACTTGAATGTGATCAGTGCGATGCATGCTTTCACTATCTGTCAGCATTAACAAAGCATAAAAGAACTCATACAAACGAAAGAAAACATATATGCATGATTTGTAAATTTCGTTTTAGACATGAACATAACTTAAAATCTCATGTGGAAGCTCAGCATCCAAAACTTTTCACAAGTGAAGTTTACAGAAATTGTTTTACATCAGCAGAAGAGATGGAGCAATATAGAAACTCTTTTTTGAACAAGGAACAATTCACATGCATTATATGCGAGGTATCCTTTGATTCCAAAGTACAATTTATTCAGCATAAGACAGAGGTTCACCAGATCAAAGGGAGAAAACTCCATAAATGCGATTATCCTGGTTGCAATCAATGCTACACAAACATGAGAGTTTTTGAAAAACACAAATTGCTCGATCATTTACCTTGT
>JAPORK010000225.1 GCA_026710285.1 Endozoicomonadaceae bacterium
AAAAAACATGTTAGAAGTATACGTCCTGGTTATGGGTTAAAACCTATTTTTTTATCAAATATTATCGGAAGAAAAGCAGCTAAGAATATTCTTCGTGGTACTCCATGTCTATGGGATTTAGTTGAATAAATGCAAAAAAGAGTACTGACTGTAGCTGCACATCCTGACGATGAAGTGTTAGGTTGTGGTGGATCAATGGCCCGACATGTCACCGATGGTGATGAGGTTTTTGTTATTTTTATGGCTGATGGTGTTGGAGCCAGAAGCAGCATTAAAAGGCTCAACAACAATGAATTAAAAGAGCGTAAACAGGCAGCATTTAGTGCTTGTGGTATTTTAGGTGTAAAGAATCTTCACTTTTTAGACTTCCCTGATAATCGCATGGATACTTTGCCTTTGTTGGATATTATCCAACCACTGGAAAGACTGATTGATAAAATAAAACCTGATATTGTTTATACACACCATCACTGTGATTTAAATATTGACCATCAAATTACTCACCGTGCAGTAATGACTGCCTGTCGCCCTTTACCAACACAATGTGTTAAAACGATTTTAGCCTTTGAAGTTGTCTCTTCTACAGAATGGGCGCTGGAAAGTGAAAAAAAATTCATACCCAACTATTTTATAACGCTCTCCTGTGAACATGTAAAGAAAAAACTTTCAGCAATTCAGGCTTATGATAAAGAAATGAGAGCTTTTCCTCACGTACGTTCTGCAGAAAATATAGAAAATTTAATGAAAGTCAGAGGTGCTTAAGTGGGGGTTAATCTGTGTGAAAGTTTTGAAGTGGTCAGACTTATAAATTAAAAATAAAAAATTAAAGATTAAAAAATTTAGTAAATAAAGTAATCTTTATGACAGATAAATTAAACTTTAGATAAAAATGCCAGAACATTATTTAAAAAAACCATGTTGAGAAAGATTTCAGAGCAAGATTTAAACACTATTTTACAATGGCGTAATCAGGATGTTGTGCGTCAGGTTATGTTCACTGATCATGTTATTAAACCAGAAGAACACTTGAAGTGGTGGCAACAAGTTAAAAGTGATAATTCAAAGCTTTACTTTATTTTTTGTCATAATGATATTGATTGCGGAGTGGTTTCCTTTACTAATATAGAGCAAAATAAATCAGCAGTTTGGGGTTTTTATTTTAAGAATTTAGATCATTTAACGGCATTGGAAAGATTCCGCATTACGCACACTATGGAAACTGAAGCGATTAATTATGCCTTTCAACACCTAAAGATAACAGTATTAAAGTGTGCAGTTTTTAAATTTAATCAAGTTATCATAAAAATACATACTCGCTTTGGTTTTAAAGAAACAAAGAGATATTTAATGCAAAAAAATAATCAGCCGGAATGGGTCATAGAAATGTCATTGACCAAACAACAATGGTTTAGCAAAACACCATGATAGAAAAAAAAATAAAATTGACTTTTCTGTCTAACACAATGACTCAGCCATTAAACCGATACTTAAATGGTTTTGAGTGTGAGCACCTGAATATTGATACTGTTGCACAAACACTTAGTGCTAAATTAAAAACAGACTATCTGATCCTTCTGCTGGATACTAGTTATTATGCACAAGATGGTTTTTTGAACACTGAATCCTGTCTTAGAGCTGAAAAATTAGAAGCATTATTACACCTGTTCCGTAGTAATAACACTGCTAAAATTATTGTCTCTAATATTACAGGAAATTTTTTAAATATTAATTCCGGATTGTATCAGCAGCAGTGTCAGAAATTATTTGAGATTAATCAAAAAATAGAAAACTTTAGTACAATCAGCGATGTCACCATACTTAACGTGCATAAGCTGGCAAACGACTTAGGACAGCAAAACTTTTATAATCGTAAAAATGGTTTTTTATTTCAGATGCCATGGACCCAAGCAGCACTTGCGGCAATTGCTAACGCTGTTTGCGAGATAATTCAATTATTCAACTGCACCAGAAAAAAGGTTTTAGTGCTGGATGCTGATAACACACTTTGGGGTGGCATTGTTGGTGAGGATGGTATTGATAATATTGATATTGATCAGAATTATCCGGGTATTATTTACCGCTTCTTTCAGCAACAGCTAAAACAGCTACAAAAAAGTGGTTTGTTATTGACGTTAGCAAGCAAAAATAACAAACAAGACGTAAAGGAAGTTTTTAATAAGAAAAATATGCCGCTCACCTGGGATGACTTTGTCGTTAAAAAAGTTAACTGGCAACCTAAAGCTCAAAACATAGAAGAAATTGCCAATACACTGAATGTAGGGCTGGAATCAATACTATTTCTGGATGACAATACTTTTGAATTATCTGAAACAGAGGCAAGACTAGGCATTGATACAATAAAAATTTCTGTAGCTAACCCAATTGAAAATCTCAATATTTTTGATAATTTGATCTCAGTCAAAGCACTCAATATCAACAACGAAGACAGAGAAAAAACTGCACAATATCAAAAACAAAACAAGCGTACGGTCTATCAAAAACAATTTATATCCATGGAAGATTACCTGCGTAGTATCGAGATGAAAATCACCATGTTTACTAATAACACATCACAATTAAAACGCATTACTCAGCTAATTAATAAAACTAATCAGTTTAATCTCACTACCAGAAGATATGATGAAACAGAAGTCTCTAATATGATGGGCATGCATCAGGTTTTTAGCTTTTCTTTAAATGATAAATTTGGAGATTTGGGTATTATCTCTGTTGTAATAGTCAAAGATAATAATATTGACACCTTTCTCATTAGCTGTCGGGCATTAGGTCGTAATATCGAGCAGAAGATATTACATTTGGTCACTAAACACACTTCACTCCCACTCAGGTCTTGCTATATTAAAACGGCAAAAAATGAACAGGTGTCCTGTTTTTATGATAAGTTTGCCAGTTTATCAGATAAAGAGGAAAGTGATAGTAAAAACTACCAACTGGTATCAACCGTAAAAGATGTTAGTTATATTCAGGAAACCGCATGATAAAAGACATTGTATTTAATGCAGTTAAAATCATAATAGCCCGTACTGATGCTGCTTTGGCAAAGACTGTAAATGAAAGCACAGCATTATTTGAAGTTCTGGACTCAATGGATATATTAAACTTGATACTGGAAATAGAAG
>JAPORK010000521.1 GCA_026710285.1 Endozoicomonadaceae bacterium
GGTTAATTTTGTTGTTTTTAAAAGACCATATTCAAAAATATTTTTTGGATCATTATAATACTGACGTGTTGTTGTGAGCTGCTGATTACCTGATTTGACAACTTTACTTGCAAGTACCAAAGTATAATCATCCCCTTTTATGTTAGGTTCTTTTTTATAAAAATTATCTATAACCAAAGGTTTTTCTGATGCGGTCTTAAATTGCTCTGAAGGTTTTGTGGTAACAGACTGCACGAGAGTCGTTAAAGACCATTTATCAGGTTCAGCAGGACAGGCAGCGTTACCACTTGCAGGACAGTAGGTTATTATTTTTTCACGTCCGTAAGTATCTTTTGTGCTAATTATACGTCCAAGATCATCATAACTGTTTTCTGTCGTTTCCAGTGCAGGTGCTCCTGTATGTTCTCCCCAGGTTCTGGTCACTATTTTTAGAGGTAAGCTGTAGGTGTCTGGTAAATCTTCAAAGCTGGTGTGGGCACAGCCATCAATCTTATCAGTACGACAGAAAAAATAGTGGGTGGCTGAAAGCAAATGTCCTGTACGATCACCAATAAGTTTTACGCTGATCAGCAAATGATATTTATTGTAAGTACGAATCTGTGTTGTTAGTCCGTTATCCTGTGCTGTTTTGTAAGTATAATCTGTCGGTGCTTCAAACAACATATCCGTAGATAAACCGGGCATTGTACTAAGACCAGAATTAAAACCAAGATAGTTATGTTCATTGGCGTTACGCTCACTATAACTATAATGGATCACCATCTTTGATTGTCCTGCACCCGGATCCGTTGATTCCTGAGTGACTACACATAAGTGGCGTTGACTACCATAAGATGATGCAACAGGCATCGCATCGGTACAGTTATAAGTTATACGTTTTTTTAATCCGGTAGGATAAATAATGTTGTCAAGCAGATGATGCTGGTAGGTCATGTGAATATTTAACATGGTCTGTTTATCTTTTCCAGGCAGAGTAATATTTTTTAATTGACCATCTAAATCGTTAAGCACAATATTTAGTGGTTTTCCATCCGCATCAAAGCTAGTAACAGTTACAAAACCATCCTGCCTGGTTAAAGTAATTTTATGTCCCTGGTCATCGTGAATATCGCTTAACAGGTGTGTCCCCGGTACATAATCAAAATGAACGCTACGTCCATCCTGCTGTTCCAGTCTAGTTTCAAAACCATCATGATCGAGTATTTCCCGAAGACCATTGGCATAGGTTATGGTGAAGAATGTATCCTTGCTGCCGTCAATCTGAATATCATGTAGTTTGTGATAACGAGGCCACCAGGTTCCATCTGCCTGTTGGCGTAAATTGAAAGTTTTTCCCTGAGAGGTGGACAGTTGATTGGTTACCGGATCAAAGTGAGTTAAATTCCAGCTCCAGCCAGCTCCCAGTGTATCAAGATCAGCCACACTGTCACTGTTATAACTGATTTGTAAATTGATGTTAGGTCCATGATCCAGATTGCTGATCATACTGCCTACTTTTACATAAGCTGTAAATGTGCCGGTACGCGGATCTACCTGCGTGCCCCAGTTTTTTGAAAAATTAACAGCATTAGACCAGGGAGATGAGCCATTACTGACTTGTGCTACAGCTAATGAGCTTTTTTTAAGCTTACTTTTTAATATTACAGAAGAAGTATTATTTTTCTGATTATTTATTGTGTGATATTTGCTAGTTGTAATATTGGTTTGTTTATTCTTTGTGAGTAAATTCTGAAATGACAGAGGTAATGCTACACAAATTAATTCATAACAAAACAACAGATATATCAAAAACAAGAGGGTGATATTGATCTTTAAAGAATTATTAGACATGTTTATATTAGTAAAAAAGATAAAAGAAGGAAATAAGAGAATACAAAAAAAGCATTAACAACCAGTTGGACTTTAACATTACCGAAAAAGTTGCATATTGTTAAATTCTATTTAATAATACCTCAAATTTGTACATAAGACATCTAATCTGTATACAGTTATTTTCTGAGTGAATTGTAAGGATATATACAAACGACTACTGTTGCTGTTTGGAGATAAATATATTTGATGCATTTACCAAACGACATTTCCGCAATCTCATTTATGGAGTTCAAACGAAGATTGTGGGAATGTAGGTTGGATATTCCGTAAATTGTTGATGCAGGTATTAGAAATAATCGGGGTGAAGCTCATTAGATATTGGTCCACTTCACCGGGTAAATATCGGATAAAGCCTGTTTCTTAAATATATTTTTTAAGCTCCAGCTTTTACCCAACAGATCTGTCTTTTTTGTTAATAAAACTATTGATGCAAAGTTTAGCAGCCGCTATCTAAAAAGTTACATAATGTGATCCTTAAATAAAGTTTCCGGATCACACAAGTACACGCCGTATAAAATTGTTTGCATATGCTATAAGCAGCGCTGCAATGTTTTTTTGTTGGTAAGTGCTACGTATTATTATTACACTGTTCCATTTTTACTCCCGCATAAATCGAGTAAATGTGTATGTATTCTTGCCCCTCAGATAACCACCCATAAAAATATTATTTTGTGGATCCTCCCTGATCATATTGATCATATTTATAGACATTGAACCATTGTTGGAATCTACATGGATCAGTTCCCATAGACCATCAGTGAGCTGACTACCAAAAGTATAATATGGATGCTCTTCTGTAGGGAGTATTAAAAGTTGATTTTTCGACATCGCATTATCAATTGTCTCAAGGTAATCTGTCTTCCGCAGAAAGAAACTTCCGGTAAAGTATCTTTCGACCTTCACTACTGCTGAAAAAGCAGGATTTACATCCACACCATACTCTTGTGCATCCAGATAATCTGCCAGCCATGCCAATGACCTGCCCTGATTTTCTACTGATCTTAGCTGTGCAAGCATCAGGAATAATTTCCTTGTGTTATTCTTTACTCCTATTCCAAGATTTATTATTTTATTCCATGCGACTTTAAATGCATTATTATTAGGTATGTATAAACGCAGACCATCTCCTCTGTCCTCTGTGAAATTAGCAAGCTCTTTGGTTAAAAGATTGTATGTACGTCCCGGTTCATAGACCGCATTAGCAGCATTAGCAGCACTGTTACCCGCTTCAGCAGCATCGGCACCTGCAGCTGCTGCATTGGAGTCTT
>JAPORK010000305.1 GCA_026710285.1 Endozoicomonadaceae bacterium
ATTTTCAAGAGCTACCCGTAATGAATATTTTTTGTCTCTATCCAGCACGAGTTCCCACACGAATTATCTGACTCTGTTTTTAAAGATCGTCCGGTTTATTTCTGTGAATACTGTTTAAGTTCTACCTTAATCATATTCATCTGACCGGTTGGCTTAACTGCCTGTTTCGTCATTCGATGAAGATGCATTGTAAAGATCTTTTTTTTGTTGTCAAGTTTTTTGTGACAACTTTTTTTGATCTTTGCTGTTAATCGCTCTTTACCGTCAATCAACATACATCTGCTCACCAAGTTCTCTGCATTGTATCTGTTTAATTCCTTTTGTCAAATTAAAATTTAAATTAATTTTAGCAACACACTTGAAAAAAATACGCTTGTCGTAAAACACAATACCAAACTGACCCTTCATATATGAGTCAATGGTTACATTTATATAACAGTTATAACCCTTTCTTCAGACTTGTCTCAATAAACATATCAATCTCACCATCGAGCACAGCATTACAATTACTGGTTTCTACCTGCGTACGTAAGTCTTTAATTCTTGAAGCATCCAAAACATAAGAACGAATTTGACTACCCCAACCTATGTCTGACTTACTATCCTCCAGTGCCTGCTTATCTTTTGTCCGTTCACTCATTTCCAACTCATAAAGTTTTGCCCGCAGCTGCTGCATGGCCTTATCTTTATTCTGGTGTTGAGATCGCTGATTCTGACACTGCACTACAATGCCTGTTGGTACATGCGTGATTCGTACCGCAGAGTCAGTTGTATTAACATGCTGTCCCCCTGCTCCACTTGAACGATAAGTGTCAACCCGTAAATCAGCAGGGTTAATATCAATTTCAATATTGTCATCTATTTCCGGAGAAACAAAAACAGAGGCAAAAGAAGTATGGCGACGATTACCCGAATCAAAAGGTGATTTTCTCACCAGTCGATGCACACCACTTTCTGTCCGCAACCATCCAAAAGCATATTCACCGGTAAACTGTATTGTTGCAGATTTTATTCCGGCCACTTCTCCGGCTGACAATTCGATGATTTCCGTCTTAAAACCATGCGCTTCTCCCCAGCGCAAATACATACGCAACAGCATATTTGCCCAGTCTTGCGCCTCAGTACCTCCTGAACCTGCCTGAATATCCAGATAAGCATTGTTCGCATCCATGTCACCGGAGAACATTCGGGAAAATTCCAGCTTTGCAAGCATCGACTCTAAATCAACAAGATCTGCCTGTACATCAGCAATGCCTGATACATCATTTTCTTCTGTCAGCATATCCAGCAAATCTGCCGAATCATTTAACCCTAAATCGAGCTGATCTATTGTCTGTATTAAAGACTCCAGTTTTGCCTTCTCTTTGCCTAAAGCCTGAGCTCTGTCAGGGTCACACCAGATATCAGGATCTTCATGCTCACGCAAAACTTCAGTTAAGCGCTCCTTTTTTGCTGTATAGTCAAAGATACCCCCTGAGTATTTGCATTCTTTTTTGCATATCTTGTATTTGATTACTAATAAGATTAATTTCCATCAACATTTTCCATTTACTTTTTATTTGAAATAAATTTCAGCACAATAATTACCGTTACAACCATAACCGAACTCATACATTAAAAAAAGCCTGTCACTACAATCTGCATCAAAAAAGTGAGATAATCAGTTTGTTATCAATACTCCTAACAACTTTTAATAACAGTTGAAGCAGTGTTACATGAGTTGTTTGGCAATCTTAAACAGCCTGAACATGATGATCACACCGTATTAATTATTGAACAATACTTTCGAAAAAAAGCAGATTCCGCATTCTCTGGTTTTACATCCTACAACGTCCTGGCTTGATTATCAAAAAAAACCACTTCACCGTGTTTTACCGAAATGAATTCATGCTGCATTAAGCCATACTTTATTTTAGCTTCTTCCAATTTTCTTGGCGGTTCATCCATAGGCTCGTCCGTTAAAATGAAGCTTCCCCAGTGCATACCAATAGAGAACTTAGAATTGACATCAAGATGAATTTTAACGGCTTCTTCTGGATTTACGTGCATTTCTCGCATAAACCATTGCGGTTCGTAAGCCCCTATTGGTATAAGAGAAAGATCCATCGCACCAAACCTCTTACCAATTTCAACAAAGTCATCTGAATACCCGGTGTCACCAGCAAAAAAGATCTTATGAGAAACACCTTGCGTATTAGCATTCTGGGATTCAATCACCCAGCCAGCCCACAGCGTATTGTTTCGAACCAATCCTCTACCGCTAAAATGCTGTACGGGCACAGCTGTAAAAGACAGGTTTTTAACCACGCTTGACTCCCACCAATCTAATTCAACCCACTTATGAACACCCAACTTCGTCAACCATCGCCCCACTTTTAGAGGAACAACAAAAAGTGGAAGATTATTTTTCTGTTTGCTACAGAGTTTGATCACTGAATTTTTATCAAGGTGGTCATAATGATCGTGAGAAACGACAACAATATCAATAAGCGGTAATTGATCAATTGACAAGGCAGGTGCAGTTGTTCTTTTTGGTCCCGCCAGTTGAGAAGGAGACGCACGATCAGAAAACTGGGGATCCGTCAGCATGGTTATACCCTGGCGAACTATCAGAAAAGTCGAATGACCAATCCAGACCGTATAATTCGATCTTTTATCAATCACTGGCAACCGGGGACTCAACACTGGCTGATACTGCCGCTTCACGCGAACAAACGCAAGCTTCCATTTAACCAGGCTCTTTAAGTCAGCATGATGATTGATCAGTTTGCTATTATTTCTAAACGTCCCGTTGGACAAGTGGTGTTTAGGCATCTTTGATAAATTCCTGCACTCATAAGGAATGTATACAGCTCCCTTTCAGCACAACATCTTTGAAAGGCTTTATTATATTTTGGTTATCACCAACAAGCTGATTTTGTTCAACAAAATATTGAATTTTATATTTAGGGTCTGTTGTTTTAGAATCAGAAAGAATAAACAAACGATACACGCAATTAATTAATGAATAAAATTACCTTAAAAGATAGCATATGCTCAATGATACATCATGAAATTTTTACCTTTTAGTTCAAACTTCAGATTGTAATTAAGCACAATTAATCTGTGTTCGTTATATCAAACAGAACCTCTTTA
>JAPORK010000129.1 GCA_026710285.1 Endozoicomonadaceae bacterium
CTGTGGATGGAAAACAAATTTCACACCTTGATTATGATCCTGTTACTGCATTACCGACCAGGAAAACGGATATAACCGGAACCACAACCTGGGGTTACAGTGATGATGGTAAAACACAACAATTGTCTCATGCTGGAATCAATGGTTATCCTGATTACAGTTTCAAATGGAAATATGATCAGAACAGACGGGAAATCAGTGTAACCGGACCAGAAGGAAATCAGAGATCCACAAAATATGATGCACTGGGCAGAATAAGCTCAATTAGTTACCAGGAAGCAAATGGTCAAACAGAGAAAGTTTTTACCCCTTCTTATGATGGCTTTTCCAGAATGATTACTGCTACATACGGCAGTGGTATGAAGAGAAACATTGATTATAACGATTACGGTGCAATAAAAGATGTCTCTGATACACTGGACGGTAACCGCTTATCTGCATGGCAGTACGAGTACAACAAAGAGGGGGATATTATATCTCTGGTATACAGTGCAGAAAAGAATCAACAGGCTGTTCTGCACTATCAGTATGATGCCCTGAATAACTTAACAGAGATGACCTGCTCCGGATCAGCAGGGTTGACGCTATGTCCCCGGGACACTGCACTACATGGCTCAGATTTAAAGGAAGACCCCATTATTACCCGTCAAAACTACTCTTTTAATAATCTGAACCGGATGGCACAGGCAAAAGAAACATTGTTGAGTGCAGATGGCAAAGAAACATTGAGTAAAGTTGTCAACTACAGTTATGGAGATGCGCAGGCTCCTTTACGCCTGCAGAAGATAACGACAATGTGGGACAATAAAACACCACAGACAAACACATTCACCTATGATACGGTGGGTAATATGGTGATCGACAGCACGGATAATCATATTGCTTACAATGCTTTTAATCAAATTACTTCCGTCATAAATCCGCAAGGAAAACAGACCCGCTATTTTTATGATGGCAGTGAAAGAGAAGTTAGGGAAGAAGCTGCAACCGGCGATAATCGTAACCTGATTTATAAAGGTAAAACCCTGATCGATGAAGAAATCAGTAACCCACAACAAAAAACGCATATGATCAGTTATCTGGGAATAGCTAAAGCGGTTGATGGTGTCATTCATGACTATTATGAAGAAAATTATAAAGGTGATGTCACAGGTGTACTTACCAAAACTGCAAATGATTACAGCCTGAGCCAGCGCAATGTTTATAGCCCTTATGGCATGGTATGGCATACACATTCCGTCTCTTCATTGCCATGGTAT
Organism: Endozoicomonadaceae bacterium; assembly: GCA_026710285.1. GTDB lineage: Bacteria > Pseudomonadota > Gammaproteobacteria > Pseudomonadales > Endozoicomonadaceae > JAPORK01. The sequence continues at coordinate 1,260 of JAPORK010000129.1, forward strand.
CAGCAAACTTTAACAGGTTTTAATGGTGAACAGACTGACCCTGCTACCGGCTGGCAATTTCTGGGAGCAGGTCACAGAACGTATAATCCGAGTCAGCGCTATTTTGTCAGTGAAGATCCAGCAGGCGATGGTTATGCTTTTGGTAGTAACAATCCGATAATGAACACTGATCCAAGTGGTAATTTTCCCAAATGGATGGGCGGTATTATGCACATATTGCGTCATGTGGGTACACTGGGACTGGATACTTTACATAAGAGGTGGGCTAATATCATCGGAGTTACAGCAGTAGTAGCGATTGCTTGTGTCGCCATAGCCGTATCTATAGTCGCCGGTGGTGAGGTAACACCTATGATTGCAGCCGCCGCAGGTTTGACGGTCGTTGGCGGTACACTTGCAATCGCATCAGCTGCTGTTCCTGCAAATAAAGGCTTAAATATTGCCAGTACTGTTGTTGGTTTATTAGCTGCAGCCGTAAATATTGCATCAGGATGTATTTCTGCTTTTTCAAGCTTTCAGGGAGCATCCCTTGCTGATGAAGCAGAAACTACTACTGATGTAGTTGGTGATGAGTTAGCAAAGGTAGCATCGGTTAGTATGGCGACTGAAGATGTCTCTGATTTAACAGTCAAAAGTACTTTTGATATCGCTGAAGCTGACAAAAGTGCTGCTAATACTGCTAGTGGGACCTGGACAAAAGGAGGCAGATACAGTCTTTTAACCAAAAAGCTTGCTGGCTTTACAAAATCGGAAGAAAATCATGCAGAGTTAAGTATATCAGGTAAATTCAGAGTCGTATGGAATAAAACAGTCAGTATTGGAATGGGAGTAAAGAATAACACAAGGAACTTATTCGTGATGCTTGCAAAACTAAGATCAATAAGAGATCAGGGCAGATCATTGGGATGGCTGGCAAATTATCTGAATGTACACACGTCTGGTGTGGGTAAAAATGCTGATTTTACAGAAACAGTGAATATCGAAAAATTCTTTGCTGAATATCCAGGTCTGAATCAGCTCGACTACTTTCATGCACTTGCTAATATGATGGGAAGCAAGCAACTGTTGATACTCCCTACAGAGGAGCATCCATATTATACTTATGGTAGTACGGTAAGTGATAATGATTGGGGACTAATCCATCTGGACAATAATAATGCAATATCTTCAGAAGTGCTCAATATGAGTGATGAAGCATTTGGTCCTTCTCTGAATAATAAGAATACATAAATATATTCTCCTTTTTATCGATCATTTTGTTAAAAAATAAGACAGATCTTCCGGGGTAAACGGAGCTTAAAAAAACAGGCTTTACCCCAGTTGTTTCTGATACCTGTATCAACAATTAATGGAACATCTAAACTCCATTATACAACAAAAGTCTTTTTAAAACCTCCTTGCAATGTATTAGACAATTACTGTATACAGACATTAGATGTTTTGTGCTGAAATTTGCGGCATCATTAAATAAATTGAGCGATACGCAACTTTTTCAGTAGTTTCAAAATCTAATTAATCATTAATACTTTTTTAGACATTTTAATTTGTTTTTTATGTTTATTTTATATGGAGGTTATATGATTTATAATTTTTTAAAGACCAATATCACCCCTTTACTTTTGCTATGCTTGTTGCTTTGCTGTGAATTAATCTGCGGAGCATTACCGCTTTCATTTCAAAACTTACCCACAAAAAATAAAAAAAGTGTTGTCGTTAATAAATCTCACAAAGTAAATAGTCAGAAAAATAATATCGTCTCTAAAAAATTAAAAAATAAGCTTGAAAAAGACTCATTATCTGTAGCACAAGCCAGTAATGGCTCATCTCCCTGGTCTAATGCTGTTAATTTTTCAAAAAACTGGGGC
>JAPORK010000465.1 GCA_026710285.1 Endozoicomonadaceae bacterium
GCGACCTCTGGTAAATGATCTAGCCGGTGATAATAATCATCTCACTTTGACAAGTGTGCCAGATGAAACAATATGTCAGGGTGAAATAGCATCTGTTGCAAGGGGTGCCGGTATTATTGCAAACACAGTTTCAGGTGATGAAAATGCGGTTACAATTCAAAATGGATGTCAGCCTTTAGATGCACCTGTGGTTAATAAAGTGAGCGGTAATAAAAATACATTTTATCACAACAACATGGCTTCTGTCGTTAATATGGATAGTTATTATCCTAATCTCAGAAAGATAACAGCTCATAATATCACAGGAAAAGATAATCTGATAAAAAATCACAGAGTTAATTGTACGCTGGTTCTTCCCGATCCGAAAAATCAGTCACAGGATGTGATAGAAATAGCCAATCCGGGAACTCAGATGTTATCTTCTGATACAGTTATTAATATAAAAGATAAGCGTAGTGTTTCACAAACCGCTGCTCTTAGAAATCATAACACCGAAATATCATCAGGTTGTCCAAAACCAGAGGTTATCTCAGATCATAGTGTTGATTTTTGTAAAATGCGCTGTTATGAATGGGATGACACCGTTTTAACTTCAGGTGAAATCAGGCAAAATACACGCTGTCCGCTTCCCCGCTGCCCGGTAACGTCATTGGATAGTGCTGGTGTTATACTCTCTGATGAGCTTGCTGCACAGTGTAAAGATGAAAGCATAGATACAAGAAAAGATATTTTTAGCGATCCTGACAATAGCTATCTTGTACCATGGATTAAATATTGTGATAGCAAAAATCCTGATAATACTCCGCGCTCTAAATTTTTTTGTTATTTACCCAACGAACAGATACTCGGAGTTGCTGCAAATAATCAGGTTACTCAGGCATGGCTCACTTCCCGTAGAACTTACCCTTTTAACCCTGAAGCAAATACAAAAGGGGTAATTCGAATCACTAATTTAATACATCCACCTTATTTAGGAAGCTTCGAAATATTCAATGCATGTGATGAAGATCTGGTAACAGCGCTTCCAGTGAATCAGGTTGTGACTAAACAATATTTGTTGGGTCTTTATCCTGGCAGGGAAAAAGGACAATCTGTACAGCTGTTTTCATCAATACCTGATCAGGGGCAACTCGGATACAGAGCACAATCTTTTCCTGTTGAGGGTGAAGCTCTGCTGATGACAAACAGTAGTGTTTTGATCAACAATCAGAATAACGCAACACTGGATTTGTACAAACTGACTATGCCAACATCTAACGATAGTCTGACACTTTCACTTGACGCTAAACCTTATGAAGTCATTGCGTTACCCAGTGATTCAGAAAATATTATTGCAGCTGCAATTAAAGATGATCTGATCTATATAGGAGTAACCAGTAATACTGATGCTCAACAGGTTGATGTGATACGTTATAATACCACGACCAAAGTATGGGATTATAACTTACAACAGGTCAGGGTTAAAAATACTGATATGAATTATCAAATGTATGTTGATGACAAAGAACATATTCATTTTTTGCGCAACAAAGATGTGGTATCAGATCCGCAAAAACCAGAAATTTTAACATTTAGGATTCCGCAAGAAGGTGGATATTTTCAGGCAAAAACACAAGAACCCATAAATAACAATGAAAAGACTGAATAAATAATAGTTATTGTATGCAGCAAGAAATAAAAATAACTGCTGCATATAACAAACTATGCTCGTATAATTACTTTTAATTGTAATCTGTATAGATAGGTAGCTTGAATTAATCAGACCAGTAACACACATACGAAATTAGTTATTATTCAGATATTAGCAAAGAATAATACCTCTGTTATTTTTTATTTAAAATTGTTTATGTTAATTTTACTGCTATACTGTTTTTGTAAAAATCTTACAAAATTTTGCCTTTTATATTAAAAACTTATAATTAAAGAGGGCAATACAATGAAAATAACAGCACATAAAAATAATATAATAAATAATAATGCGCTGATTCGTAGTTTTTTACCGTTAAACAAATACTTTATTCACTGCCACTTTAGTAAACTACTCATAACAACACTGTATATAACATCTATTTATGTAATGAGAGTGACAGCTACTGAAACATCATACGAATACGCAGTATTACTAAATTCTTTAAATGAATCAGAAGAAGCAATTTATTCTGCAGATGAACAACCAGATACATATAATTATTTAGAAAAGTATCATAAAGATGCACCCGTTGATATTGCGAACATACCCTTCTATACAGTTGATGATGAAACAAACATATTACCTGATGATGAAACAAGCATATTATCTGAAAGTGATCTTCATCTTCAGATGGAGTATCAACCATATGGTCTGATACAGCCTAAGTCAAAGTTTTCTGCCAATAACTTTTCATCTAAAAAATCAAATGGTATGCTTTCTTTTTATGCTGTGATTTATTTAATTAATCAACCCGAGGTATCATCTGGCAAAGAAGATGCTCTGTTCGACTATCTATTAAAATACTATGGTCCTTTATATTATAGAAATAGTAATCATGAAATAAAAGTGCTTACAATAACCGTAGGAGGTATGTTATTTGATCTGAAACAACGTGCAAAACAGCAAGATCCTGTTGCAACTATTATCTTAGCATTTTTAAGAAAACCCTGGTTCACAGAGAAATATTCACCTCCACAAACAAGTGCTGAGTGTTTTTCTTTTTTAGACTGGCAGAAACTGAAACAAACATTTTCAGACTGGCAGAAACTGAAACAAACATTTTCAGGATGGAAGAAGCTGAAAAAAATATCGCTCGTGCCAGAGAAACTGAAAAAAATATTTTTAGCACAAAAGAAAGAACCTTCTTTTTCAGAACAGCTGACCATGTTTTCAAGTTTTGTAGATATAAATCAGGATATCCGATCAAAACGCCTTTTTTCTCTGTACAGAATGGGATATGGTTATGAGGAACCATCTGAAAACACAATGACAACTTCAACAGAGCCCAGCTCAGAGGTTTTGATGGAATAAAAGTCCTTACTTTTAATAGACAGATAATGCGTGACACACTCCCACCACTAAACCGCAAGAGCGGTTGTAGTGGGGGCTTCTTGCGACCCATGTTGAGAATCCT
>JAPORK010000558.1 GCA_026710285.1 Endozoicomonadaceae bacterium
AGATCAAGGCGCAGCTGTGCAGAAATACTTGTTGTATTTCAGGCGGCTGCAACACCGATATCTTTATGCTTCACTGAGTCAAATGATAAAACATCAACAAATCCTAAAACATAAACAGATGTTTGCGATAGTGACGCATCTCCTCTATGGATTCACGTACATCATCCAGCGCTTTATGTGAGCCCTCTTTTTTCAAGCCTTCAATAACAGAAGGCTTCCAGCGAATGGCAAGTTCCTTTAGTGTGCTGACATCAATATTGCGATAGTGAAAAAAGTCGTGCAATTCTCGCATATAATTAAATAAAAATCGTCGGTCCTGCCCTATGGTATTGCCACACATAGGCGATTTTTGCGGTGGTAAATATTTTTTAAGAAAAGTAAGTGTTTGTTGTTCCGCTTCTTTTTCATAAATTTTGCTTTTTTGAACCCGCTCAGTTAAACCGTTGTCAGCGTGGGTTTTTACACACCATTCATTCATTTGATCAAGCACAGATTGTGGCTGCCATACCGCCAGCACAGGACCTTCAGCTAAAATATTGAGCTCATGGTCTGTAACAATAGTCGCTATTTCTAAAATCCGGTCAGTTCCCGGGTCAAGCCCTGTCATTTCCAAATCGAGCCATATTAAAGATTGTTCAGACATCACAATACAATACTCCTTGTTCAATTAGTTTACCGTTTTAGTAGTGCAAATTATAGTTTGCAAAATGCAAAATTTAGCATGCTATTACATAACAGGATACTTGTATAAATGTAAATAAACACGTAAAATCCTTTTTATTTAATAGTGCAGGTGAAATAACAGGTTATGGCTTTAAGTGCAGAAAAAAAACATCTCTGTCGCTCAGCAGGGCATGCATTAAATCCAGTGGTGACTATTGCCGGGAAAGGGTTAACAGAAAATGTTTTGGCTGAAACATTAAGAGCATTAGGGGACCATGAGCTGATTAAAGTCCGGTTTGCTGTTGGTGACAGAGAGCAGCGTCAGGCGCTGATGGTTGAATTATGTGAAAAAACAGCCGCTGAACTGGTACAGGTAATAGGAAAAGTAGCCCTCCTTTACAAGAAGGCAAAAAAACCTAACCCGCGCCTGTCTAACTTAATCAGATATACTAAATAAATAATACACAATACCCATTAATAAAATAAATAGCCTGATTTTATGTCTGCTCATCATACCCACTGGCAGCCTTCTGCTTCTGTTCAGCAACTCCAAAGACGAGCGTTGTTGTTACGCAATATAAGAGAATACTTTTTTACACAGCAGGTTATGGAAACAGAGGTACCGATATTATCATCAGCTGCTACCGTTGATCTGCATATAGAGAGTTTTTGTACTGAGTTTACCTCTGGCGGAACATCTGCAAAAAAAATGTATTTGCACACTTCACCAGAGTTTGCAATGAAACGCTTGCTGGCAGCAGGTAGTGGTGATATCTATTATCTTGGACCTGTGTTTAGAAATGGAGAGTATGGTCGCTATCATAACCCCGAATTTACCATGCTGGAATGGTACCGTTGCAACCTGGATGATCAGCAACTGATGGATGACATCAGCCGGTTATTAACCATGGTTTGTGATAACTACAAAGAATTGCAAAGAGTAAGTTATCAAACCTTGTTTCAACAACATTTTGGTATTAATCCTCATACTGTTACTACAGATGTTCTGACCGAACTGGTTAAAACATTTGTTGATGAAAACTTGAAAGATCTTGCTGATAATGATTTACTTGATCTGTTATTTACCCATAAAATTGAACCTGCCTTACATGCAAAGGGTGAAAATGATACATTATCTGGTGTATTTGTTTATGATTACCCTGCTGGTATGGCAGCACTTGCCCGACTTAAAACAGATGATCAGGGTCAGCAAGTTGCAGCACGTTTTGAATTATTTGTCAATGGCATTGAGCTGGTCAATGGTTATCATGAACTAACCACAGCAAGCGAGCAACAACAGCGTTTTTTACAGGATCAGCAACAACGAAAAGCAATGCATCTTCCAGTATATCCTTATGATAAAAAACTGGTTGCTGCATTACATCATGGTCTTCCGGACTGTGCAGGCGTTGCACTGGGCATAGACAGACTACATATGTTGCTTACAGGAGAAACAAGCATAAAAGATATTATGGCTTTCGATTTTACCCGAGTCTGAAAGGTTAAGTTTTTTTTGCAGCGGCTGATATAAAACAAAAAAATAAACTATTTTTTTCTATGCCGTATTAAAACAGAACTAAAATATATCAATAAAAGTAATCTGTTAAAAATAATGGGGGCACTGTTTGAAAAAAATAACATGCTTTTCAATAATTTACATCTGCCTTTTTTTGGTTGGATGTGTCACTTTACCACCACCTGCTAATCCACACAATCTTTGTCATATTTTTAAAAGCAGACTGAGTTGGTATAAACATGCACAGACAGCAAGTAAGCGCTGGAATATACCGGTGCATATATTAATGGCTATTATGAAGCAGGAATCTCATTTTGTAGCGCATGCACAGCCAAAACGATCATGGTTTTTATTTATTCCTCTGCCACGCAGTTCTTCGGCCTACGGTTATGCACAGGCTCAAGACCCTGCCTGGAATGACTATAAAAAACAAGCCGCTAAATCATGGTTTCCCTCCCGTAGTGATTTTGGTGATGCGATAGATTTTATTGGCTGGTATCTGCATAAAACACACAAGATTAATAAAGTCTCTGTCTTAAAAGCAGATTTACTTTACCTTAATTATCATGAAGGCTGGGGAGGATATCGTCGCGGAACGTGGAAAAAGAAACAATGGCTGATGAATGTTGCTAAAAAAGTTGAACAAAATGCTTTAAATTACAAACAGCAATTAAAGCAATGCCGTTTACATTCCATCTCTTCCGGTTGGTTTTGGTAATTGCCTGGTAACTGCTGAAATATTGCATGTTGAGACAGGCTTAGCTAACTTATCGCTAAAATTTTCTTTTACGCACTGAAAAATGTCCGAATAAAATGATAATAATATTCCTGATCTGACCTTCTTAAGCTTACTGAAATTTTACAGAAAAACTCTTTGCATTACCGATTTGTATCGTGTACCTTTGTTCATGAACTAACTG
>JAPORK010000248.1 GCA_026710285.1 Endozoicomonadaceae bacterium
CTGAGTCATTTTTAAAGGACTGAAGTCATAATATTTAACAATTATCTGGTAAGTGATTTTTATTATTATGATTTTTTACAATGACCGTTTTTATTTCTTGTAAGCGATTACTCTGGAAAAGTTTTGCCTTCATATGCAAATTAAAACACCTTATAAATTAATACCGTATATTTTTATGTACTGGTAAACTTTCAAAATTTTTTATAGCACTGCCATAAACTACACGCAAAAAAATAAAGCCCGATCATTATTTAAAATAAAATCATAAAAAAGCTCTCTTTTGGTTAGATTCATAAGCATACATATTGACCATTTTTTTTGCAAGGAACTCATATTGATTTTTAATCCGCAGGGTGCTTAAACGAATTATTGCAGATAATGCATAAGGTTTTCGGACAGCAAACAATCAATGGTAAGGGCACTTAGAACTTTGACTATAGAAATTAACCAGCTAATATTTTCGGTTCGGATGGATTTACAAGTGTTGATTGTACAACTATTTTGAGTACACAGATTTAAGCACTGAAAATCAAAATGAAAAATAATATTGCATATTTGAAATAAATCTGTATCATTCCTCCACAGATGAGGAAATAATTGTGTATAGCTGCAATGAGCATAAGTATTTTTGCAGAAAAGACAAAAATATTAAAAAATAATGTTTTTGCAGGCTATTATGTTGTATTGTTTTAGCTTTTACAGTGGTGGGCGTAGCTCAGTTGGTAGAGCTCAGGATTGTGACTCCTGCGGTCGTGGGTTCAAGTCCCATCGTCCACCCCACTTGCGGAAGTGGTGGAATTGGTAGACACGCTGGATTTAGGTTCCAGTGCCGAAAGGTGTGAGAGTTCGAGTCTCTCCTTCCGCACCATTAGGTTGATGTATCAGATACCGATAAAAGTGTAATATTAGACTGTACTTTAAAGCAAAAAACCAGAATAAAAGTATAACTTTTCTTTTATTGGTTGGGCTTAATAAAGCAGTATCATTGTACATTCGGATAATTACTTATAAAATTCTGTAAAAGATTAGTTCTTATATTTATATTTATCTGATAATATTATCCCTTTAATTTCAGTGCAATGTAATTGCGTGTAGCAATAAATCGGTTTTATGAGAGGCAATATGCGGTTCTTACTTGAAACAACAGATGGTCTGAAACGTCGTTTAAAAATAACTGTGCCAGCAGATAACGTAGATCAGCAAGTAAAAAAACGCCTGCAAAAAATTAAGGGACGTATTCGTGTTGATGGCTTTCGGGCAGGCAAAGTCCCCTTTAATATTATTATGCAGTCTCAACATGCTGTCACTGCACGTGCGCAAGTTGTAGATGAAGTTATGCAAAGCAGCTATAGTGATGCGCTAAAAGAAAATGACCTGAAGCCTGCCGGTCAGGGTGATGCTGATATTACAACTAATGAACAGGGCAAAGATCTTGAGTTTACGGTAAACTTTGAAGTTTATCCAGAAATCTCACTACAGGATCTGTCAACAATTGAAATAGAAAAACCAGAAACTGAAATTACAGAAAACGATGTTGACAAAATGATTGAACATCTGCGTCAGCAGCAACAAAAGTGGGTCGATACTGATGAAGATACCGGTGCTGAAGCAGAACACGCTGTAGTTATTAATTGTAATGCCACTGTTGATGGTGAAGAACCAATCGAAGAATACTGTTTTGACAACAAACTTGTCCTAATGAAAAGCGATATGATTGCGCCCGGCTTTTATGAAAATTTAAAAGGTGCAAAAGCAGGTGAAACCCGTACATTTAATTTAGTATTTCCAGATGATTTTGGTGCGGTTAAAGGGCTTCAGGGTAAATGTGGAGCGTTTACTGTTACCGTGCAAAAAATTCAAAAAAGTGAAATTCCTGAGCTCAATGAGGAATTTTTCAAATTATACGGAATAGAAGAAGGCAACGGGGAAACATTCAGAACAGAAGTAAAAAATAATATGGAACGTGAGTTAAAGTATATCATTAACAACACCGTTTACGGTCAAATATGGAAACATTTGTTACAAATGCATCCAACGAGTTTGCCGGAAAAGTTGGTTCAGGCAGAATCGCAACGCCTTTGTGAACAACACAAAATGAACTGGCGGTATCAACCTTTAAATGCTAAAAAGAATAATGAAGATCTTTCTGCTACTGATTTTGTAAAAGATGCAGAAGAAGCTCTTCATCTAAACCTTATCATTAATGAAGTTGTCAGCACCCATAACCTAAAGCTTGATAATAACCGTGTAGCAGAAAAAATTACGCAAATTGCAGCGTCGTATGAAAATTCTGAAGCTTTTAGTCAGTTTTGCGAGCAAAATAATAATATGTTAACAGAGATAAAAAACCGTGTCATAACTGAACAGGTTGCTGAATTCATTCTTGAAAAAGCACAAGTAAAGACAAAGGAATGCTCTTACGAAGAAGCTATCCTCTTTATGTAGGAATATGTTAAGTCACAGTGTAAGTTATATATGAACGAAAGCTTACAATCACACAAAAATTGATGGTAAGCGTAAAATCAATGACTTACAAACATAAAAATTGATTTATACTCAAAGCCTGAAATAAAAGTAATTTCTTTTAGTATTCAGGCATACAGATAAAAATATTGCAATCGTGTGCTTTTTTATTTTTTTAAGGTATCATGCATTGGCGGGGCGATAAAATTTTTTATAATACATTGATTTTGAATCATTTATATTTAATAAATGGCAATTAAAAATCATGGTAAGTTAATATATAGTGTTTTTAGACACTGAAATTTTTAAGCAGTACCCTGAAGTCATTGATTAAAACCGATTTAAAGTAATTTTGCACTTGCTTATCTGTATAATCAGTTTATATTTTACAATTATTTATTAATTGTAAGCAGTAAAATAGATGTGAGAGCAGCAATAAAAGCTGCCAAACCAATAATCTTGTAAGCAGATCAGCAGTTTTTATATAAATGCTTACTAACTAAATAAACGCACTGTTCGGGGAGAATTTAGTTCATGAGAAAAAACGAAACTGTTGCAACAGGTGGTCTCGTTCCTATTGTTGTTGAGCAATCAGCGAAAGGAGAGCGTTCTTATGATATCTACTCACGCTTACTAAAAGAACGTATTATTTTTCTTGTAGGTCAGGTTGAAGACCAGATAGCTAACCTGGTCATTGCACAATTACTGTTCCTGGAGTCTGAAAACCCTGATAAAGATATCCATCTTTATATTAATTCTCCAGGGGGGGCTGTCACAGCAGGTCTGGCTATTTATGATACCATGCAATTCATTAAGCCTAAGGTCAGCACTTATTGCTTAGGTCAGGCTGCAAGTATGGGTGCTATGCTGGTCACAGCTGGTGCAAAGGGACAACGGTTTTGCCTTCCCCATTCAAGAATGATGATTCACCAACCTTTGGGAGGGTTTCAGGGACAAGCTTCAGATATTGAAATTCATGCTAGAGAAATTATGGAAATGAAACGTAAACTCAACGGACTATTGGCACAACATACAGGACAATCCTTAGAAGTTATTGAACAGGATACTGATCGTGATAATTTTATGAGTGCAAATGAAGCATTAAAATATGGTCTAATTGATCAGATAATGGAAAGGCGAGAGTCTGATAAAATCTGAGGTATGATAATAGTTAATAACACTGAAAAGCAGCGCATAATTATCATTCATGCCAGAATAGTACAGACCTGTAGTAATAAGACAGTTTTAAGGTGACATCTGATGACTGACCATACACAAAATGGAAAAAACGAAAAAGTAATGTACTGTTCGTTTTGTGGGAAAAGCCAAAATGAAGTTCGCAAACTCATTGCAGGACCTTCAGTTTTTATTTGTGATGAATGTGTTGATTTATGCAATGACATTATAAAAGAAGAAGTCGAACAATCACCTTCAGAGCATATCTCCGGCAAACTACCTAAACCATGCGAATTATATAAAAGTTTGTGTGAACATGTTATTGATCAGGAACATGCTAAAAAAGTGCTTGCTGTTGCTGTATACAATCATTACAAACGGCTTCGGACAAGTGACTTTCAGTCGCAAAAGAACAGTACTGATGATATAGAAATAAGTAAAAGCAATATTCTTCTGATCGGTCCTACCGGTACAGGAAAGACATTATTAGCTCAAACGCTGGCAAAAGTTTTGAATGTGCCGTTCACTATCGCTGATGCAACAACGCTGACAGAAGCAGGTTATGTAGGTGAAGACGTAGAGAATATTATTCAAAAACTTCTGCAAAAATGCGATTATGATGTGCAAAAAGCACAACAGGGTATTATCTATATTGATGAAATTGATAAAATCTCCCGTAAATCTGAAAACCCTTCCATTACGCGAGATGTCTCAGGAGAAGGCGTTCAGCAAGCTTTATTAAAATTGATTGAAGGTACTGTTGCGTCTGTTCCTCCTCAGGGCGGCAGAAAACACCCTCAACAAGAATTTCTTCAAATTGATACATCCAACATACTCTTTATTTGCGGTGGTGCTTTTGCCGGTTTAGAGAATATAATTCGTGATCGCATTGAGAAAGGTGGTATTGGTTTTAGTGCTCAGGTCCATAGTAAGAATGAAAGCGCTGAAATTGGTGATATTTTTCGAAAAGTAGAACCGGAAGATTTGGTAAAATTTGGGTTAATTCCTGAGTTTATTGGACGTCTTCCTGTGGTCGCCACACTGGAAGAGTTGGATAAAGAAGCATTAGTCCGCATTTTGACTGAACCTAAAAATGCTTTAGTACGTCAATATAAATGCTTATTCGAAATTGAAAATGTGGAGATCGATTTTAGAGATGAAGCATTACAAACAATTGCAGAGCAGGCACTTGAAAGAAAAACAGGCGCCCGAGGATTACGTTCTATTTTAGAAAATATCTTGCTGGATACAATGTATGAAGTACCTTCCAATGAGACGATTACTAAAGTTGTTATAGATAAAAGCGTTATTGAAGGTCACTCTGAACCATTGCTTATTCATGAAAACATGGATACAACTAAAAAAGAAGTGTCTCATTAAACATATGTTGACATCCTCCCCTCCCTAAAGGATGTCTTTTAGTCACGTTTTTAAGTGCCGGTTTTACTCCGGCAGGTTTACCTCCTAATAAATACAACCTTTACTGAATGCAGTGCAGCCCCCTCCGTTGGCTGCTCTTAGTCACACTTTTTAAGCTCTTATTTTTTTATCCTGGTGGGTTGCTTGCTATTTAAAGACAGGTCTATTCAGCAGAAGATAAACCTTTGAGTACCTAGAGGGCGTTGACAATTGAGTTTTTATTATTTGAAAAATCCTTTATAATCATATTCTTGAAGATAAAGATATAATATATTCCGATAATAATACCCTAAATGGCATTGCGTGATAATCAGTAAGAACTATCTTATAATGCTACATATTGCAGCTTCAATGATATGGCTGGCTTAATTGTCAACGCCCTCTAAAAGCTTAATAAAAAATACCACCTGTGTATTACGGCACAAAAAAATATATTTTATTTGTCGTTTAAATAACTCTTCAGACAATTTCTTTGCAGAAGCTCATTAAACTTCATCTGCTTGATGATAGACTCCATAACTGATCGTTATCTGCATTGATCTGTTTTATTAATTTTATAACCCTTCTGTCCTGATCTGAATTTATCTTGCAACTTATTTGCATATAACATACTAATTTATAAGTATTTTTATATCAACACAAAAAACTTCAGATTTAAAAGTTATAAAATTCTTCTAAAACATTATAAATAATATAAACTGTATACATTAATTACTTTGTACAAGCCTGAATTTTTAAACTGTAAATTAATTGTATATGCTTAAATAGTAGTTATTCTGCCTTGTTCTGATTATGCAGCTTTGGGAAAAATATTGAACAACTCTGCTCAGGTTAATTTTTACACAGATAAAAGTAGCGCTTTATGATCGAAACAAAATATTCAGTGACCTGATGATTGTTAACAAACAACAAAAAGAACATTTTTTACTAACCAAAAGGTACGCCTGTACAGTTATAAATTAATTGTTATTATACTGTCAATACCGCAATGTATTGCAACTTATGCTTTTTATAAGAGATATTAATTTGATAAATAATAATTATAATCACATACAACAAATCAACCACTCAGCCTGCCATCCGTATACAGATTTGCGTGTATTTATAAATAAACCAAAAAGCCCCTTCCGGGCAGCTCTTTTCCTGTCAACCCCCAAACCAGAGGATCAAAATAATGAATAATAAAATTTGGATTTTCGACACAACACTGCGTGATGGTGAACAAGCACTAAAAGCCAGCCTGAATGAAGACAACAAACTTCAGCTGGCTCACGCCATCAGTCGACTAAATGTTGATGTAATGGAAGTAGGATTTCCGGTTTCAAGCCCTGCTGATTTTCGTGCTGTAGAACGTATCGCACAGGAAGTGAAAGGTCCGATTATTTGTGGTCTAGCACGTGCAGTGGAAAAAGATATTGAAGCGTGTGGTTTAGCTTTAAAGCCAGCACAGCAACGTCGCATTCATACATTCATTGCAACCAGTCCGGTGCATTTGCAGCATAAATTACGCATGAGCTTAGATGATGCCACTGCTATGGCTGTACGTTCAGTTCAACAGGCTTTGAAATATACTGATGATGTGGAATTTTCCTGTGAAGACGCTGGTCGTACTCCACATGACGATTTATGCCGGATTGTTGAAACCGTCATTAATGCCGGTGCTTCAACGATTAATCTGCCGGATACTGTCGGCTATGTAACACCCGATGAGTATGCTGCCATGATCAGCTATTTAATGAATCACGTACCCAATATAGATAAAGCCCGCCTGAGTGTACACTGCCATAATGACCTTGGTCTGGCGGTAGCCAATTCAATTGCAGCAGTTCAGGCCGGTGCACGTCAAATTGAATGTACAGTTAATGGTATTGGTGAACGGGCGGGAAACTGCTCACTGGAAGAAGTGGCAATGATCTTAAAAATGCGTCAGGATCATCTTAATGTATATAGCGATATTTGTACTAAAGAAATTTATCGCACATCCCGCCAGGTCAGCCAGATATGTAATATGCCGGTACAACCTAACAAAGCCATCGTTGGAGAAAATGCTTTTGCTCACAGTTCCGGTATTCACCAGGACGGAATGCTAAAAGCACAAAATACCTATGAAATTATGTCACCAGAGACGGTGGGTGTTCCGGGTAATCAGCTCAATATGACTTCACGTTCAGGTCGTCATGTCATTCAGCATCGCCTGACTGAGTTAGGCTATCATGCAGAAGATTACGATATGGATACACTGTATCAAAATTTTTTAGCGCTGGCAGACCAAAAAGGTGTTGTTTATGATTATGACCTTGAAGCAATGATCTATTTTGATAATCAAACTAATAACGATGATCACTACCAGCTGAATTTTGTCCATGCTATGTCAAATTCTCAGACAACAGCCAGCAGTACCGTGGGAATTTCTATCGGCGGTGTTGCACACTCAGAAGCTGCCACAGGAAATGGTCCTGTTGATGCTTCCTGTAAGGCAATTAAACGCATGACCGGCATGGATGTTGAAATTCTGGAATACAGTTTAGATGCAACTGCAAAAGGCGAAAAATCACTGGGTAAGGTTAACATTGTTGCCAGGTATGATGGTCGAAACTACCATGACAGCGGATTGGCAACTGATATTGTAGAAGCTTCTGTACAGGCATTTATAAGGATTCACAATTTGATTCATCGTACACAATTAATCTCTGATTTAAAACAACAAAGGAAAACAGGGTGAATAAAGTAAAATTTAATATTGCAATATTAGCCGGTGATGGCATTGGTCCGGAAGTAATGCAGGCTGCCCTTGCCGTATTAGATTCGGTGAGTAAAAAGTATGGTTTCACGTTAAATTTTGCAGAATATGCTGTGGGAGGGGCGGCGATCGATCAGTGTGGACAGGCACTACCTGCTGCAACACTAGCGGCCTGTGAACAGGCAGACGCTATTTTATTTGGCTCAGTGGGAGGACCTAAATGGGAACATCTGCCTCCAGAGCAACAACCTGAGCGCGCATCGCTGCTACCGTTACGCAAACACTTTAATCTGTTTTGTAATTTACGACCGGCAAAATTATTTCCAGCTTTACATGCAGCCTCTCCGTTACGTAGTGATATCAGCCAGCAAGGATTTGATATCTTGTGTGTGCGCGAACTTACCGGAGGCATTTATTTTGGTGCACGAGGACGCCAGGGTGAAGGTGCAGACGAATCCGCTTTTGATACACAGACCTATTCACGTAAAGAAATTGAGCGCATCACCCGGTTTGCTTTTCAGGCAGCCAGATTAAGAGATAATAAAGTCACCTCAGTAGACAAGGCTAACGTTCTGGCATCCAGTGTTTTATGGCGGGAGGTGGTTACTGCCGTTGCTGAAGCGTATACCGATGTTACCCTTGAACATATCTACGTTGACAATGCCGCAATGCAGCTGGTTAAAAACCCGGGGCAGTTTGATGTATTACTGTGTGACAACTTATTTGGCGATATTTTATCTGATGAATGTGCAATGATTACCGGGTCTTTAGGGTTGCTTCCTTCAGCCAGTTTAAATCAGAGCGGGTTTGGTCTTTATGAACCGGCAGGAGGGTCCGCTCCTGATATCGCCGGCAAAGGTATCGCCAATCCGGTTGCACAAATTTTAAGTAGTGCGCTTATGTTGCGTCACTCATTAGAGCAGGATAAGGCAGCCTGTGCCATAGAAAAAGCCGTTGCCGAAGTAGTGGCTGCTGGTATTGGCACACCAGATATATATCCATCCACTACTCACTCAACAGAAGATATTGCAAAGGCTATTATTGAGCGAATTTAAATTGCAGGCATCGCCTGCATCAGAGCATTAAAATAATAACGAGGACCGTGTTTTGGCCCAAACTTTATACGATAAAATCTGGCAGACACATAAAATTGCTGCCATCAATAAAGAAATTGATTTACTTTATATCGATCGCCATCTGATCCATGAAGTAACTTCTCCACAGGCTTTTGCAGGTCTGCGTGAAGCCGGTCGTACAGTCCACCGACCTGATAAAACCTTTGCCACTATGGATCATAATGTTTCCACAAAAAGCCGTTCCCTGGAGGCTGCAAGCGAAGTCTCTCGCAAACAACTTGAAGCACTGAAAAAAAATTGTGATGAATTTGGCGTACTGCTCTACGATTTGTCCTCCGTTAATCAGGGTATCGTTCATGTAATGGGTCCTGAGCAAGGTATGACGCTGCCGGGTACTACTATTGTCTGTGGTGACAGCCATACTTCTACCCATGGAGCATTTGGTGCGCTGGCACATGGTATTGGTACTTCAGAAGTTGAGCATGTACTGGCAACTCAGACGCTGCAACAGAAAAAAGCTAAAAATCTAAAAATTCAGATTGATGGTGAACTAAAACCATGGGTTACCGCAAAGGATGTAATTTTAGCGGTTATTGGCAGATTAGGCACTGCCGGCGGAACTGGCTATGTTGCCGAATTTTGTGGCAGTACCATTGAAGCGTTATCTATGGAAGCACGGATGACACTTTGCAATATGAGCATTGAAATGGGAGCCAAAGCTGGTCTTATTGCCCCGGATCAAAAGACTTTTACCTATCTGGAAGGACGTTCGTTTGCACCCAAAGGGGAAGACTGGAATAAAGCAATGACATACTGGAAAACCCTAACCAGTGACAAAGATGCCAAATTTGATCTTGTCGTACAACTGAAGTCAGATGAAATTCTGCAACCACAGATAACCTGGGGAACATCACCAGAACAGGTAATCGGTATTGATGAAAAAGTACCTGATCCTGATGCAGAGAAAGATCCAATTCGAGCTGATGCAATAAGGCGTGCTTTAACTTATATGGGGTTACAGCCAGGGCAATCGATTGCCGGAGTAAAAGTAGATACCGTCTTTATAGGTAGCTGTACCAACAGCCGTATTGAAGATTTACGTGCGGTAGCTCATTTAGTTAAGAATAAACAAGTGGCTAATGGCGTTGAAGCCTTAATTGTACCCGGCTCAGGTAAGGTGAAAAAACAGGCAGAAGAAGAAGGTCTTGCAGATATTTTTAAAGCGGCAGGTTTTGAGTGGCGGGAACCCGGATGTTCCATGTGTCTTGCTATGAATGATGACCGGCTGGAAGCAGGAAAACGCTGTGCTTCTACTTCAAACCGTAATTTTGAAGGTCGTCAGGGACGGGGTGGACGTACACATCTGGTGAGCCCGGTAATGGCTGCAGCTGCCGCAATCCACGGTCATTTTGTTGATATAAGAGGAGAGGTATAGTGAATATTTTCCATCGTGGTTTATTGGCACCATTAGATAAAAATAATGTGGATACCGACCAGATTATTCCAAAGCAGTTTCTTACCTCAATTAGCCGTGAAGGTTTCGATAAAGCACTGTTTTACGACTGGCGCTATCTGGAAAACGGACAACCTAACCCTGAATTTGTGTTAAATTATCCACGTTACCAAGGGGCTTCTGTACTGTTAACCCGTAATAATTTTGGTTGTGGTTCATCACGGGAACATGCACCATGGGCATTAAAGCAATATGGTTTCAAGGTAATTTTGGCCGGCAGCTTTGCTGATATTTTTTTTACTAACTGCATAAATAATCAGATACTGGTTATTACACTACCTGATAATACACTGGAGCAATTATTTTCTTTGAATAAAAGTGAACAGAATATTCAGATTACTGTGGACTTAGAAAATCAGCTGTTAACCAGCAAACAATTTGCTGATATCCACTTTGATATTCGTCCGGATATAAAGCAGCGTCTGCTTTCAGGATTAGACTTTATTGGTGTAACAGAGAAGTTCAGTGATAAAATTGCCCGGTTTGAACAACAGCTTGCATCGGCAAGACCGTGGCAATGACCTGTCTCTTAGTCATATTTTTTTAGGCTTTTATTTTTTTGGTTGGGCAGGTTGCCTGCTAATGAATATACCAGTATTTCTCATATAAAACCGTGAGCTGAGCTTGTCGAAGCCTCCTGGAGGATAAAAGCAGCCGAGCTTCGACAAGCTCAACCCACGGTGTATTCATTAAAGCGCAGGGTTAATCGCGGATCACCTCAACAAAAAGTGACTCAACCCAAGGTGCGTTCATTAAAGACTCGTATATTCAGCAGAAGATAAATCTGTGAGTAAGGAATGCGCACAAAATAATTTAGACAAGTTCAGGAATAGTTATGGTTTTGTATGGCAGTTTGCCTTCGAATTCGTTCAGGCGCTGTCTTTTATACACAAATTCTGGTTCGAAGTTTTTGGATGAATAATAAAAATCCTTGCTTTTAAACTGCTGATGCTTTCAGGTCGCAAGATTTTACGCACTTGCAAGGCGCACGGATTCCCGCCTCCGCAGGAATGACTTCAGAGAAACCGGGAATGACTCGTTGGAAAACGGGAAATAACGGCAGACTCAGCAAAGACTACTATATTCAGCAGGGATACCGCTGTGAAAACGAAATTGCTGATCTTCTGCAAGCACTGCCTCTTTTTCAGTATTTGCAAATAATATAATGCGTTCATATACTTCTTCTTCTAAACCTGTTGTCAGTGCTAAAGCAAAATAATCATGAAAATGGCGGGCTTCTGATTTACATAACCTTTGGTAATAACGCGCCAGTTCTTCATCAATTGGTGCTAGGTAAGGTACCAGCGCTGCAAAGCGCTCACAGGAACGTGCTTCAATAAAGGCGCCTGCAATAAGCGTATCCATTAATCTTCCAGGTTCTGAAGTGCGCACCGGTTTACGCAATTTTTCTGCATAGCCGGATGCACTCAGCGGAACATAGTCAATATTACGTTTTTGCATTAAGTGCAGCACCTGTTCAAAATGGCGTAATTCTTCCCTTGCCAGACGTGACATTTTGTGTTGTAGTTGAATATTATGAGTATAACGAAACAACAGATTCATCGCTGTCGCAGCTGCTTTTTTTTCACAGTTTGCATGGTCGGTTAACAATATGTCGATGTGGGAAAGTGCTTTCTCAATCCACACAATCGGTGTCTTGCATAATAAAATATCATCATAATTTGCAAATTTTTTTACCACATCTGCCATACTTAATTTCCCGAAAATCATTTATATTAACTTAACTTAATAGAACCAATAGTTTATAATGCTCGCAGGCAAAAGTTAAATATAAATTAATATTATGGCTGGTCTGGTCAGCCTCTATAGTCTTATCATTAGAGACTTTCCGGCATCTGACTTAGTTCCCGCCTTACAACAAACAATTGCTTCAATACAATAAGGAACAGACCATGCTGAAAGATTATCAGGAACACGTTAATGAAAGAGCTAAACTGGGTATTCCACCTAACCCTTTGAATGCAGAACAAGTTCAGTCACTGACAGAACTACTTAAATCACCAGCGGCAGGGCAGGAAGCCTTACTGATAGACTTGCTGGAAAATCGTATTCCACCGGGGGTTGATGAAGCGGCTTATGTAAAAGCAGGATTTTTAACCGCTATAATTAAAGATGAGACCACCTCTCCTCTTATCACTAAAGAAAAAGCTATTAAGCTACTGGGTATGATGCAGGGAGGATATAATATTTCTACCCTGGTACAATTACTTGACAACGATCAATTGGCGCCACTGGCAGCAACCGAGCTGAAAAAAACCTTGCTAATTTTTGAAGCTTTTCATGATGTGCAGGAACGTGCTGAAGCCGGTAATTCACACGCCATGGAGGTTTTGCACGCCTGGGCTAATGCCGAGTGGTTTCTTGCACACCCGGCTGTCCCTGAAGCGTTAACAGTTACCGTCTTCAAGGTACCGGGGGAAACCAATACCGATGACCTCTCCCCTGCACCGGATGCCTGGAGTCGCCCGGATATTCCGCTGCACGCCTTATCAATGTATAAAATGCCCAGAGAAGGGCTGACCAATCCGCTGGAAACCATTAAGACATTAAAAGAGAAGGGTTATCCGGTAGCGATTGTAGGTGATGTCATGGGAACCGGTTCTTCACGCAAATCAGCCACTAACTCAGTTTTATGGTGGACCGGTCGCGACCTGCCCGGTGTCCCTAATAAACGCGGTGGCGGAATCTGTATCGGTGGTAAAGTCGCCCCTATTTTTTTCAATACCATGGAAGATGCCGGTGCACTGGTGTTTGAATGTGAAGTTGACCCACTTAATACCGGTGATGTTATTGATATTAAACCCTATGAGGGGAAAATTGTTGATCATCATAGCGGTAAAACAATCACCACTTTCACCTTAAAAAACGAAGTGCTGCTTGATGAGGTCCGGGCAGGAGGACGTATTCCCTTAATTATTGGCAGAGGGCTTACTAACAAAGCACGTGAAGCATTGAAACTGCCTCCCTCGGATGCTTTTCGTTCACCCTACCAGGTGGCGGATAATCATAAAGGCTATACGCTGGCTCAAAAGATGGTGGGTCAGGCTTGCGGCGTTAAAGGTATACGGGCGGGTCAGTACTGTGAACCAGTGATGACTACCGTGGGCTCTCAGGATACCACCGGACCGATGACACGTGATGAGCTAAAAGATTTAGCCTGCCTCGGCTTTTCCGCTGATCTGGTGTTACAATCTTTTTGTCATACCGCAGCTTACCCTAAACCGGTAGATATCGATACTCACCATTCGTTACCAGATTTTATCATGAACCGGGGCGGTGTCTCGTTACGTCCGGGTGATGGTATTATTCACAGCTGGCTGAACCGCATGCTATTGCCAGACACCGTGGGAACAGGCGGCGATTCGCATACCCGTTTCCCAATGGGTATCTCTTTTCCGGCAGGTTCAGGGCTGGTCGCCTTTGCTGCGGCAACGGGCATTATGCCCCTTGATATGCCAGAGTCAGTACTGGTGCGTTTTACCGGTAAGATGCAGCCGGGCATCACGCTGCGTGATCTGGTCCATGCTATCCCCTATTATGCCATTAAGCAGGGCTTACTTACGGTGGCCAAAAAAGGCAAAAAAAATGTTTTTTCTGGTCGGATTCTGGAAATCGAAGGGCTGGAGAACTTAACTGTTGAACAGGCTTTTGAACTTTCTGATGCCTCAGCAGAGCGTTCCTGCGCAGGATGTACCATTAAGTTATCTGAGGCTTCCATCAGCGAATATCTCCGATCTAACATTACTTTACTGCGCTGGATGATCCATGAAGGTTATGGTGATGAACGTACACTGGAACGCAGAGCGGCTAAAATGGAAGCATGGTTGGAAAATCCACAACTAATGCGTGCTGATGATGATGCCGAATATTGTGAAGTTATTAATATTGATATGAGTGAAATTAATCAACCCATTCTTTGTGCTCCCAACGATCCCGATGATGCCAGAACACTTTCTGAAGTGGCCGGGGATAAAATTGATGAAGTTTTCTTAGGCTCCTGCATGACCAATATTGGTCATTTCCGTGCTGCCGGAAAACTACTGGAAGATAACAAACATCCGCTTGAAACCCGTTTCTGGATGGCTCCACCGACAAAAATGGATAAAATGCAACTGGTGGAAGAAGGCTATTATAATATCTTTGGTCGTAACGGTGTGCGCACGGAGATTCCGGGGTGTTCCCTGTGCATGGGAAATCAGGCACGAGTGAATGATGGTGCAACGGTTCTGTCCACATCCACCCGCAATTTTCCTAATCGTCTGGGCAATGGTGCTAATGTCTATCTGTGTTCAGCTGAGGTTGCCGCAGTGGGTGCTATTATGGGAAAAATCCCTACGTCTGAAGAGTATATGGCATACGCAAAAAAAATTGACAGTATGTCTGCTGATATCTATCGCTATATGAACTTTGATAAGATGACCTCATTCAAAAAAGCAGCAGATAATATTATTGCCCGCGCTTCTTAATATGCATCCACAACCAGCAGGATGAAAGTATGCTTTCATCTTGTCGGTTTTTTGCTATCCGATTGCAATAAAATATTGATATGATAAAAGAACGTATTTTTTACTTAAATTTAATGATCAAATGCGGTTTACTTACCACAGGTTACACCAAATAGTTTGATTAAAAAGAGATTACATTTATATGTCTGATACATTTGAGCTGGCAAAAACACAACTGCTTTACCCGGCGGAGCTGGAAGAAGAGCATCTTGCAGAAATCATGCACAGCATGCTAGGTAATAACATTGATGTGGCTGAACTCTATTTCCAGAGCTGCCAGTCAGAGTCATGGTTGCTTGAGGACAGCATTGTAAAAAGCGGTAGTTTTTCTGCTGATAAAGGCGTTGGTGTGCGTTCTGTATCTGGTGATAAAACCGGGTTTGCCTATGCCAATGATATCCGCCTACCGGCACTGAAAAATGCAGCCTCGGCTTCACGCAGTATTGCACTGGCAGGACAGCAAAATGAAGTACAGGCATGGAAGCGCAGCCATCCGGTCACACTCTATAATCAGACTAATCCAATCGGTACACTTGCACAGGCTGATAAAATAACTTTCTTACAACAGGCAGACCAGTATACCCGCAGCCTTGATGCACGGATTAAACGTGTTACTGTCAGCCTGTCAGGCAATCATGAAACCATTTTAGTCACTGACAGCAAAGGCACACTGGCAGCTGATATTCGTCCGCTCATCCATTTTAGTATCAGTGTCATTGTTGAAGAAAACGGACGGCGTGAGCAGGGCAGTTTTGGTACCGGTTGCCGTGGTGATTACCAATTTTTACTCAACAATGAACACTGGAAAAGTATTGCAGAAGAAGCGGTGAGAATGGCACAGGTTAGCCTGCAGTCAGTGCCTGCACCAGCCGGTACGATGCCGGTTGTGCTGGGATCTGGCTGGAACGGTGTGCTTCTTCATGAAGCGGTGGGGCATGGTCTGGAAGGTGATTTTAATCGCAAAGGCAGCTCTTACTATTCAGGTCGCACCGGTGAACGGGTTACATCAGCGCTGTGTACTATTGTTGACGATGGTACCATCGCCAAACGCCGCGGATCACTTAATATCGATGATGAAGGTACGCCTTCCGGGTACAATGTGCTGATAGAAAACGGTATTCTAAAAAATTATATGCAGGATAAAATGAACGCAAAGCTGATGGGGGTTACGCCAACCGGCAATGGTCGCCGTGAATCTTATGCACACATTCCCATGCCCCGAATGACCAATACCTATATGCTACCCGGCGAACACCACCCTGAAGAAATTATTGCCTCGGTTGACAAAGGTCTCTATGTGGCCAATATGGGCGGCGGTCAGGTGGATATTACCTCAGGGAAATTTGTCTTCTCTGCCAGCGAAGCTTATCTGATTGAAAGAGGTAAAAAAACAATGCCGGTTAAAGGAGCAACGCTTATAGGTAACGGACCTGAAGCAATGACAAAAGTATCCATGGTGGGCAATGATTTGACCTTCGATCCGGGTGTGGGTACCTGTGGTAAAAACGGTCAGTCCGTACCCGTGGGTGTGGGACAGCCAACACTAAAAATTGATGAACTGACCGTGGGTGGTACAACTCTGTAAAAAAATAGCTGTGCACGATATTGTTTGAAATAACATCATTCAGATGACAATCTGTCATCTGGTGCATTACAGTTAATGTATACCTTACTTTACAGGAATGAAAGTGTGGTTCTCCTGTGCGTATTTGAGCAAAGTATTAATGAACAGATAATAATATTAATCACTTATAAAAGGTAACTGTATGAGCAGGGACGCACATAATTTAAGCTTTATTGTCGTTGAAGATAATGCTTTTCAAAGGACAATGGCAATAAAAATGCTTGAAGCGATGGGGAGTTCGTTTGTTCTTGGTGCAGAAAACGGACACGACGCCATAAAAAAATTAATCGACCATGACCAGCCTGTAGATATTACTATCACCGACCTTGATATGCCTGGCATGGATGGTGTTGAATTTATGCGCCACCTTGCAGAAAAAAAATTATGCAGTGCCGTTGCTGTTGCCAGTGGTATGGATATGAGCTTAATTCGTACCGTGGAAGAACTGGTAGAACAGCATGGTTTATTTGTTTTGGGTCATATACAAAAACCAATGAATCAGGATAAAATAAAAAAACTACTGGACGTTTACCAAAGCAAACAACGCATACGCAACCCTGATACATTCGCCAATGAAATCAGCCTGGATGATGCGATAAATGCACTTAATAACCAGGAATTTAAAGTATGGTATCAGCCAAAAGTGAATCTAGCTGACGGAAGCTGGCACGCAGTGGAAGCACTTGCCCGCTGGGAACACCCTCAGCAGGGTATTATCTCTCCGGGACGATTTATCCCTCTCCTGGAACAGGCACAACGTATTCATGAACTGACCTGGCAGCAGTTACACATTTTAGCAACCGATATACAAACATGGTTAAAAGCGGGTGAAAATATTGCAGTTTCAGTCAACTTATCTCCTGCCATGCTAAACGACAAAAGCCTTCCTGAAAAACTAAGCGAAATTGTTAACCACTACAAAGTACCGACTAAAAACATCGTTCTGGAAATCACTGAAAGCATTATTATGCAAAATATTGCGCTTAGCCTGGAAATTATTGCCCGCCTGAAGCTGCGCGGATTTTTACTCTCTATTGATGATTTTGGAACCGGCTATTCAAGCTTTCAACAACTGGGTCGTATTCCTTTTTCCGAACTGAAAATTGATCAGTCCTTTGTAAAGGATGCAGGAGAAAACGACAAAAACAGAGCGATTATTGAATCAAGCATTAATCTTGCCAAACAGTTAAATCTGAAGACAGTGGCTGAAGGTGTAGAGACAGCGGGTGAGTGGAAGTTGTTACAATCACTTGGATGTGATATGGGACAAGGGTTTTTTATTGCCAAAGCCATGCCAAAAAAACAGTTACCTGAATGGTATGCACAGTGGCAGACTAAATTTAATCAACTCAAATAACATGCATAAACCTTCTGCGTTGTGGTGATGTCATTGCCAGTCTTCCCGGAATGCGCACCATTACCTGCCTTTGCGGAACGCATACCATTCCCTGCCTTCTCTGGATGCATACCGCAGGCTGAGCTTGTCGAAGCCCCAACACTCACGGTCAATGACGTGTTTCTCATTAAATTTAAACGCTAATATTATCTGACAAAACTTATCTTTCTTTATGAGTGAACAGAGTCTATGCTCTCTGAGAATAAAAATATAAAAAAAACAATAATTGTGAAAACTTTTCTGTGTTATGCTATTCTTTGAATTCAGGTAATATCTAAAACTCGCACAATGGAACTAACTTCCTGGTTTTAAAAACACTTCTGATGCTTTTATTATCAAACTTTCTTGAACTTAAAAATAAGATCGTTTTTCTTATTATGCATTACCAAAATTAATTTAAGCCTTGTGAGTATTAACCCAATGAAAAAAGTTATTTTATGCGTTTTTTTTCTGTTAAATCCAGGTCTTTCTTTTTCAACTAACTATTTTTCACTATCAAAAAAACCAGATATCTTCACAGATAAAAAAAGACAGAGATCATATTTGTTGGTCAGATGGTGTTCAATGTGGCACAGCCACTAAAGGAACCGATTCATGCTATCTTTTTTGCTGTAATGGTTATCATTTTAATGGGTGGACGTGGAGTTGTGGACCGGAATGGGGAGAATAAACTGATGAAACAAATAGCAATAGTCGTAATAGCTGCATTTTTAGCCTTAGTTATTTCAGATATCTCAGGTGCCAGATGTTTAAAGAAAACAGAGGTAGCAGGAGGTACCAGCCGCTATAGTAAAATCAAAAAGATAACACCTCAACAATTTAAGAGCATGCAATATGCTTGCTGCACTGGTAAAGCATTTATACGAAAAAATAAGAATGGTAGTGAGGCAGTTGTATGTAAGTGATCTTTAAGGCTTTACAATATCAACTTCATGACAAAGTCGTTTAAATGGGCATATGAAGGAAAGCCACTTTAGCTATTGGATTAAAATCTGCTGAATTATACATCATATGACTTTTGGTTTAATTTGATTTGCAAGTCTGAATACTTACTGATTTAAATAAACATCCTTGGTTGTTTAGCGTCTGTTGATAATTTTTGCAGAAAGTGAGTATGATAGAAAATAAAGCTGTTTTTTCAGAGTGCGCAGATGGTACTGCGCAACAAGAAACTGGAAATTTGTGTTTTTTTATCGACACTCATAACCGGTGAAAAGATCATGAACAGACGCTTAATTGTCTTAGTAAAATAATTCCTCTGCTGTACTGCTTGTGGTTTTTTTGTTTACACTGCAATAACCTATATCATTAAAAAAAATATGAATCTCCACAACCAGCTAACAGCAAACATAGATGATCAAATATATTGAACCTGATCTATTTCAAACTCAAGCTGACCACTTGGTGTATTAACAAACACGGTTTCACCTTCTTCTTTGCCTATAAGAGAGCGGGCAATAGGTGAAGTAACAGAAACTTTACCTGCTTTAATATTGGCTTCATCTTCTCCTACAATTTTATACAGTACGGTTTCGTCAGTTTCTACATTAATGAGTGTAACTGTGACACCAAAAATTACTTTTTTTGAACTGTGGAGCGCAGTAACATCAATCACCTGCGCATTACTCAATTTAGCTTCAATATCACGAATTCTGGCTTCATTGAATCCCTGCTCTTCTCTTGCAGAATGATATTCTGCGTTTTCTTTTAAATCACCCAGTTCACGCGCTTCTCCTATCGCTTTAGAAATACGTGGTCTTTCAGTATTTTTTCTGTAGTTTAATTCATCCCGGAGTGTTTTTTCACCTTCCGGTGTCATCGGAAATTTTTCCATGTAATTACCTTTCCTCAGTATTAAATCATTAATAACCAATGTAATTATTTATTGTAAGATTTAGTAAAGTTCCTGGAGACGTCGCACCTGACGCTCAGCACCAAAACCTATCGCCATAGCAATTGCTTTTGCACCGGACATCGTTGTAGTGTATAACACTTTATGTGTTAATGCAGATCTTCTTATTGTATAAGAATCTCTTATTGCCTGACGGTCTTCTGTCGTATTAATTACTAACTGAATATCTCCATTTACAATTAAATCAACTAAATTAGGTCGTCCCTGCTTAACCTTATTCGTCCGCTCTACCGGTATTCCTGACTTTTCAATTACGTCTGCCGTACCGGCTGTTGCTACTAACTGAAAACCAGCTTTTACCAACAATCGTGCAACTTCTTCTGCCTGATGTTTATCACTGTCACAAATGCTAATTAATGCTTTTCCTGTTTCAGGGAGCTCCATTTTAACGGCTAACTGCCCCTTTGAATAGGCTTCAACAAATGAATCACCAACACCCATCGCTTCACCGGTAGAACGCATTTCTGGTCCTAAAATAGGATCAACGCCGGAAAATTTATTAAAAGGAAATACCGGTTCTTTTACAAAATAGTTTGTTGGTTGAATCTCTTTTGTAAATTCTAAATGCTCCAGTTTCTCACCACTCATTACTCTGGCTGCAATTTTAGCAAGAGAAAAACCAATAGCTTTAGACACAAAAGGCACGGTTCGTGATGCCCTTGGGTTTACCTCTATAACATAGACTTCATTATCTTTTATTGCCATTTGAACATTAAGCAGCCCTATTACATTTAGCTCTAATGCCAGTGCAGTAATCTGTTGTCTTATAACTTCCTGTATCTCCTGGCTCAGACTATAAGGCGGTAAAGAGCATCCCGAATCTCCTGAGTGAATACCCGCCTGTTCAATATGCTCCATAATTGCACCAATGACCACCTGATCACCATCACAAATAGCATCAATATCAACTTCAATTGCGTTAGTCAGATACTGATCAAGTAAAACTGGACATTCGTTAGAAACCTGGACCGCTTCAAGCATATAGCGGCGCAGTTCTTTTTCTGATTGCACAACTTCCATGGCGCGTCCTCCCAATACATAAGAAGGTCGTACCACCAGCGGAAATCCAATATCCCTGGCAATTTCAACTGCTTCATGCTCGGTACGTGCTATACCATTGTTTGGCTGTTTAAGTCCAAGCTTAATTACCAGTTGCTGAAAACGTTCTCTGTCTTCTGCCTGATCGATGGCATCTGATGAAGTACCTATTATCGGTACACCTGCCTCTGAAAGAGAATGAGCTAGTTTGAGTGGTGTTTGTCCGCCATACTGAATAATCACACCATGCGGTTTTTCCAGTTCTACAATATTGAGTACATCTTCAAAAGTAATCGGTTCAAAATAAAGGCGATCAGAAACATCATAGTCTGTGGAAACTGTCTCCGGATTACAATTTACCATGATGGTTTCATAACCTGCTTCACGCATTGCCAGCGCCGCATGTACACAGCAATAATCAAATTCTATACCCTGCCCGATACGGTTAGGTCCACCACCGAGTACGACGATTTTCTTTTTATCTGAAGGTTGTGCTTCGCACTCTTCATCGTAAGTAGAATACATGTATGCAGTCGTTGATTTAAATTCTGCTGCACAGGTATCTACCCGTTTATAAATAGGCTTTATATTGTGTTCAAGACGTCTAGATCTGACTTCCTGCTGTGTACTGCCAAGCAGCTGCGCAAGGCATGAATCACTAAAACCCTTACGCTTTAAACGTCTCCAGTCATCTGCATTTAATTTGTCATTTGTTGTTTTATTCAGCCACTTTTCTTC
Source organism: Endozoicomonadaceae bacterium (assembly GCA_026710285.1). Taxonomy (GTDB): domain Bacteria; phylum Pseudomonadota; class Gammaproteobacteria; order Pseudomonadales; family Endozoicomonadaceae; genus JAPORK01. Next base: position 21,622 of record JAPORK010000248.1, read on the forward strand.
ATCGATAAGATCTTTGATTTGGATTAAAAACCAGCGGTCAATCTTACACAATGAAAATATTTTTTCAAAAGGCATATCCATCCGAAATGCATCGGCAATATAACGTAACCGGTCAGCCCCAGGATTACCCAGCTCTTCTTTAATTTTTGCAGTGGCTGTGTCAACATCTTCTCTGTTTACAATGGGATCAAATCCGCAGATATCCATTTCCAGTCCGCGTAATGCTTTTTGTACAGACTCCTGAAAATTACGCCCTATCGCCATAACTTCACCCACGGATTTCATTTGAGTCGTCAGCCTGTCATTGGTATCAGGAAATTTTTCAAAAGCAAAGCGGGGAATTTTTGTAACCACATAATCAATTGCAGGTTCAAAAGAAGCTGGTGTAACACCTCCGGTAATTTCATTACGAAGCTCATCAAGCGTATAACCTACTGCCAGTTTAGCCGCTACTTTTGCAATAGGGAATCCGGTAGCCTTCGAAGCCAGTGCAGATGAACGGGAAACCCGGGGATTCATCTCAATAACCACCAGCCGACCCGTTTGAGGATCAACTCCAAACTGTACATTGGAGCCGCCGGTTTCTACGCCTATTTCACGCAATACCGCTATTGAAGCATTACGCATCAGCTGATATTCTTTATCGGTTAATGTTTGTGCAGGGGCCACCGTAACAGAATCACCGGTATGAATTCCCATGGGATCGACATTTTCAATAGCGCAAACAATAATACAGTTGTCATTCCGGTCACGGACGACTTCCATTTCATACTCTTTCCAGCCAATCAGTGACTCATCAATTAACAATTCAGTGGTCGGTGAGAGTTCCAGCCCCCGCTGACAGATTTCTTCAAATTCCTGTATATTGTAAGCGATACCGCCACCGCTGCCCCCCATGGTAAAAGAGGGGCGAATAATGCAGGGAAAGCCTAGCTTTTCTAAAACGGCATGCGCCTGATCCATATTGTGTGCAATGCCAGAAGCAGGTGTTTCCAGACCAATTTTTTTCATGGCTTTATCAAACAGTTCGCGGTCTTCCGCTTTATCAATAGCTGTTGCATCTGCACCAATCATTTCCACATTAAACTGTTGTAAAATACCCTGCCGGTTAAGGTCAAGTGCGCAGTTTAAAGCAGTCTGCCCTCCCATCGTGGGCAGTAAAGCATCAGGTCGTTCTCTTTCAATAATTTTAGCCACACTCTGCCAGCGCACAGGCTCAATATAAGTGGCATCTGCCATCAGAGGATCTGTCATGATGGTTGCCGGATTAGAATTGACTAAAATAACCCGATAACCTTCATCTTTCAGCGCTTTACATGCTTGTGCTCCGGAATAATCAAACTCACATGCCTGCCCAATAACAATAGGACCTGCACCTAAAATAAGGATACTGTTAATATCGCTGCGCTTAGCCATTTTACTTTATGACCCCTGTCTTTTTTAGCAATTGCATACTATAACTTTAACGTTCAATTATAACCTGTAACGGGTGCTTAACTGTTTAGCACGATACTTACCACTTGTTATGCCTGAAGATAGTTGTTCCCCGAATCTGCTCTTATAAACAGCCTGTAAATTCACTCTATCGTTTCATCATTTGTGTAAAGCGATCAAATAATAATGCAACATCATGAGGACCTGGACTTGCCTCAGGATGTCCCTGAAAACTAAAAGCAGGTCTGTCTGTTCGCTCTATACCCTGCAAACTATTATCAAACAGAGAACGATGCGTTGCTTTCAGACAGGATGGTAAGGTATTTTCATCCACTGAAAAACAGTGGTTCTGACTGGTAATCATCACTTTTTTGGTTTTAAGATCCTGAACAGGATGGTTAGCACCATGGTGACCAAAGGACATTTTTACGGTTTCAGCACCTGATGCCAGTGCCAGTAACTGATGCCCCATGCAAATTCCAAATAATGGAATGTCTGTTTTAAGCAGCTGTTGTATAGCCTGAATAGCATAGTGGCACGCTTTAGGGTCGCCCGGACCGTTAGAAAGAAAAATACCATCCGGTTTGAGTGATAAGACTTCATCTGCTGTAGTCATCGCCGGTACCACGGTAATCTGACACCCTCTGTCTGCCAGCATGCGTAAGATATTGCGTTTAATACCAAAATCATAGGCAACCACATGGCAGACAGGGTTGGTCAATTTTGAAAAAGCATTGGTTTCAACGGACCATGTCTGTTCAGACCACTGATAACGTTCCTGCGTAGTAACCACTTTTGCTAGGTCCATACCCGATAATCCAGGAAAAGCTTTAGCATCTGCAAGTGCCTCTTTTTCACAAATATGATCGCCGGTCATAATACAACCACTCAAAGCGCCTTTTTCTCTGAGTATTTTGGTTAGTCGACGTGTATCTATCTCTGCAATTGCGCAGATATTTTCTGCACGCAGATAATCTTGTAAAGAAAGTGATGAACGCCAGTTGCTGATTGTCATAGAAATATTTCTGATAATTAATCCGGCTGCCTGTATACCCGCAGATTCACTATCTTCAGGATTAATACCGGTATTCCCAATATGGGGATAAGTTAGCGTGACTAACTGACTGGCATAGGAAGGATCGGTTAAAATTTCCTGATAACCTGTCATTGCGGTATTGAAAATAACTTCTCCGGTTACTTTTCCATCTGCTCCCGCTGATATACCGTGAAAAACAGACCCGTCTTCCAACATCAGTAATGCATGTTTATTTTGCATGATTGTATTATCTTTCTGTCTTTTGACCATAAAAAAGCTGAAAATATTAAATAGCTGTCTATTTTCTGCTTTTGTGTATTTATCCGGTTTATCAGTTTTTATGTACTATCTTACTTTTAATCTGTGTTGATAGTACAGCAGACATAACAAGAAGACAAACCGAACAGATGTTACATGATTTTTCAAAAAGAATCCACTTATTACAAAACAAAATTATTGAAATTTTTTTTATAAAAAACCAAATACTTTTAGATGGCTGTACCATGAAAAAGCATAATTCAGGAAAAACCTGTACAATTAGGTTTCGATAAGCGCAGCTCATCTCATCCGGAAGAGGCAGGTATGTTTAGCAAGGCATAAATTAGGTTAGCCATCTCACACTGACTCTACTGGTTACGAATTTGCGCTGACTGAGTGGAGTCAAAACCATCACAATCGAAGTCAGAATAACAATTGTTATTTATGGATAGATAAAACAACAAATTAAAAAAGTACCGGTTATATTTTTAAAATGTGCTCTTGTGTTCCTTTCATAACTGATACAATTGACATTAAACGCCAAGAT
>JAPORK010000262.1 GCA_026710285.1 Endozoicomonadaceae bacterium
ATTCCAGCTCCAGCCATAACCCAGTCCGTCCGGATTTGATACGCTCATGCTATTGTAATTGACTTGCAAATTAATATCAGGACCATGTCCAAAATTACTTAACAGGTGTCCTACATTAAAATGAGCAGTTAGTATACCTGTACGGGGATCTACCGCAGTTGCTGATAATTTATTAAAATTAAAAGCATTAGACCAAATAGTACTATTGTTTTGTGTAGCATTGAATTTATTATTTTTTATAACTGACATTATCTGATCATTAATATAATCATCTGTTTTTTTGTAAACAGATGGTTGCCTGGAAATTAAATGAATATTTATTAATTTGGCAGATGAAACAGTAGCTACAATGCAATAACTTTGTTGAAAAAGAAATACAAATAAAACGGATAATAAATTATTCATTCTTTCCACGGATATAGTTTAATCATCATTTTAAAGTTTAAAGATAGTTATATAATTTACCGGCTTACAGAAGCTATATTTTTAAAATTAAAACAGATCTATTTTTTACATTCAGCATTTTAAATTATTTAATTTATATTTTATTTAAAAAATCTTACCGACTATATATTTATATGAATAAAGACACTTTAATATTTTTATTGCATCAAAAACAAATACTTTAATAAACAGGAATCATTCAAAAAAAGACAAACCAATTATTTATTTTTTAAAATCATACCTTGATTTTTTTAACCATATACATTTAAAATTACAACAAAATCTGTCATGCGTTGTACACGTCGTAACCTATTTCAGGATCCAACATTGTAGAATCATTGCTCTCATTTTCGTAGAAAAGATCAATTACATTATGTGCACTTGTGTACCGTATATTGTGTTCGGATGTAAACTGAACCGCAGTCCAAAAATTTGCTTCAGCTTTTTCTATCAAAAGTAATCTGTCCTGATGTCCAACAATTGCAGTATCTCCTAATTGAGAACACAAATTGGGCAAACTAACACTTCCAGGTCTTACTACAACAGATTTTAACAGCTGACCCGTAGCGGGAATATAATTTGAAGCGCCTTCCACTGCTGAACCTGTTTCTGCTACATTATTTATAATCATGGACAGGGTATCTATAAATAATGGTGATTTTCGTTGATAGGAGAAAAGCAGTAATGCCTGTACCTCCTTATTAATTTTTTCAAGACCATAAATATCAACCAGATTCGTATAAACATATTTTATATCAACCATTGTTTGTATGTTGAGGTGTGGTCGGGTATGATTGTCTACAACAAGATCGGGCAGTCTCTCTTTCAATTGATATTTTAAGTATCCGGCATCACTTATATTACGTGCAAAATAATTTTGATCACTATTTTCACTACCATAAAAAGTATCGGGAGTGGAGGTACAGCGTATGGCTCTGCCAACTGCTCCCATTTCATTCATTGCTAACTCTTCTGCCACACCAGAATTTTCAGCAGATACGATATTTGCAGCTGCACCACAACATGCACTATACAAAGTCAATGGCAATCCTAGACAGTTGCCAATTACAAAAGCCCCAAATTGTATTAGTCCAACGACTGAGGCGGCTATATTGAGTCCTTTATTGGAAGGAACTGCTGCTGCTGCAACAGGTACACCGGAAAAAGTACTATTCATAAGAAGAACGGGTAATGTTACATTTAGTGCTCCACCACACGCAGCCATTAAACCTGTTGAAATAATCGTTCCGACAATAGCACCCCATCGTTCAGGAATAGCTCTCGTACCCAGTGAAGAGATGTAGCCTATTATTTTGAATATTTCATTGACTGTTTTTGAAGTATTACCGCCAGGATCAGTGTTCATCACCGAATTATTGCTTCCAAAAGCATAACCATCACCTGCCGGGTCTTCACTAAAAAAATAGCGCATAGCAGGATTATAGGTGCGATGTCCTGCACCTAAAAATTGCCATCCAGTCGCCGGATCAGTACGTTTACCATCAAAACCGATCAGATTTTGTTGATAAAGAGGTTGTGAAACCGATAGGCTGTGCCAGCACATACCATAAGGACTATAAATATTACGCTGCTTCAACTGATAATGATTATTTCCGGGTGCTTTTTCTAATATGCTGATGATATCACCTTTATAATTGTTTTCATAATATTGATAAACTGCACTGTCTCTGGTTTTCGCTACACTTTGATAACCAACTACATGCGTCGCTTGACCGTGACTGCTTATTTGTTCATTAAGCAACTGCTTATCGCGATAAAAAAGATAAGTGGTACCTAAATCATTTTTTTCAAACACCTCTTTTCCGCTGCCATTATAAATATAACAACTCTGTTTCCCCGTAGATGTAATAACATGAGTAATCTGACTAAAAGCATTATAAGTAATATGATTGCCTTCCCCGTCTGTTGTCATATTTCCGGCAATATCATAAGTAAAATAATTCAAAATAGCAGGCTGCTCATTCCATTGTGTACTGATTTGTTTTAAACGTAAAGGAGATTTGAGATGATAATATCCATAAGAAGTAAATTTTCTTAAGGTGCTCTGCGTTTGCATATTTTGTAAAATCTCTCTGACTTGTGAAAGCCGGTTTAATTGTGTAAAAGTATAATCCTGTCGGGTCATTATCGGTGCATTTTGCAAGCCTGAACCGGTAATAGCAGTATCTCTTGGACATAAAGGCAAGCCTTCAGAACCTGTACAAGTCATAGAGATCAGATTATTCAATGTATCATAGCGGTAGCTTAAAACAGCCTGCTGATTATTTTCTGCCTGCTTAGTCAGCGTCACAATATTACCATTCATATCATAACTGAAATGCCAGCGCATCAGCAATTTATCTGCTATTTTATCAGTTATATCATTTCCTCTTCCCCAGTCATCATATCCAATGGTACGCTGCATTCCACTACCGTAGTGTATTGATGTGATTCTGGAAAAATCATCATATAAGGGGGAAGATAATATCTCACGATTATTTTTAACATGTGACTGATAATATAAAGTCGCATTTCTTCCTAAAGCATCATAGGTTATCAGGGTCTGATTACCAGAAATATCAGTCAGACTGATAACACGTCTGTTGTTGTCATATTTCCAAAATAAATGATAATTCGGATAAC
>JAPORK010000194.1 GCA_026710285.1 Endozoicomonadaceae bacterium
TATTGCAAACATATGTGCGGTTGGGGCAGGTTCTTCAGCTTAGGATAGGAAAAAAATTTTATGGTATTGTCTGCATTTTTCAGGCTGGTCGGTGTTATGTGAAACGTTTTCTTTTCTGGTTTATCGAGTTTGAATTTTGTAATGGCTACCTGAACATCCTCAAATTCGATGATTGTCTTAGCATGGCTGCGGACAATAATTACAGTAGGGTAGTCATCATTCAGGGTAAGTGGAATCTGACGGTTATAAAGCATATTCCTTTTTTCCAATGATAATATAGACTTACCTACAGTGGTACTCAATTTTCCACAATAAGCAGAATTTTGCTGTTCAGCTTTTGTGAATGTACTTTTTATGCTGTGCCAGAGCGCAGAAGAGGTTGCTGAAATCTGAGTATCCGGTGGTAAATGGAAAAAAATGTGTATTACGCTGTTTTCTTCTGAATCATTGCCATCTGATAAAGCCGCACTGGTGTACAGAGGGACCAGCATTATAATAAAAATAAATTTACTTATGATATTCAATTGTAATTTCTTCATTGTTCAGTTAACTTCTCTGTTATGGTAAAGTTCCATAGCGTAGTTATAGTTATTCAATATGCAAAATAACGAATAAAAAATTTTCACTTTGTCTACTTTTTCCGGGCTGTTTCGGCTGACTGTATTAACGTTCTTTATCGTCTGTTAATCTGTCCGTACTGTATTAATCTACAGGTTGTATTACCAAAAATATTATGACCAGTGTTCATTCTCCCGAGATGCGTAGCAAAAATATGTCTGCAATCAAAAGTAAAGAGAGCAAACTGAAAAGACAGTTACGGAAACTACTGTATCAGTGTGGATTTCGTTAGTGTAAAAATGTAATGACCACTGCCGGACAAGTCTGATATTGTTATATCAATATCAGGTTGTTATTTTTGTACACGGTTGTTTTTGGCATATGCATGATTGTTCTTTATTTAAATTACCCGTAATCCGTACCACTTCCCGGAAGGAAAGGTGTCCTGAAATAAACAGTGGGACAAAATTAACATTGAAAAATTACTTTCCACAGGATGAAGAGGTTGTGTTGTTTATGAGTGTGTTTTAAAAGAAAGAAATAAACTTCAACATGAAAGTTCAGCTACAATGATTGTAAGTTTGATAAAGTCGAACAAATGTATCATTCATATAACCACAAAAATTACAAACTCAGTCTGTAAAATATTTATCAATGGTTTTGAATATCACCAAACTCTTCTATAACGAAAAAAAGATAAGGTAATATACACTTTTTGCATAAAGATTACAGATAATATTATTTGCTATAGTCATGAAATTTGATACTTTATTACGATGAAGATATTTTTAATAAAAAATGTTAAAGGCATTGTAGTTAAACAAATTATTGTGCAAGATAATTATGTTTATTCTGACTGGGTATTTTTATATGATAGCAATATTATTAACAGGCTTATCTTCTGATTAAGTACAAACTGTTAAATAGTAAATAAAAAAATAATCAGTAATCAGTTAATAATTAAGTGATAGCAATGGATACAGCCGGTAAAACAACAACTAATACTAAAAATAACGCTTCAATAGCAGGGAAACAGAAAATATGCAACATACTAGTGCTGGCGAAATAATACTGATATTTTCTGTTGTTGTCGCAGCAATTGCATCTTTATTGCTGTTGCTCAACAAAACCATCAGTTTTTTTATCAATCGTCACAGGATAAACTCCCGGAAAGATGAACGACAATTTGAGTGCGGTTTAAACCCTACCGGAAAACCAGCAGAACGCCTGTCTGTCAGCTATTTCGTTATTGCTGCTGCTTTTATGATTTTTGAGCTGGAAGGTGCAATTCTTCTTCCCTGGGCAATTAATTATAAACCACTGGGTATACCCGGTGTGGTTGTTGCAGTTATTTTCATGATTATTTTGCTCCTTGGTCTTATTTACTTGTTAGCCAGAGGTGTGTTAAAACTATGAAAGACCGAATTGATGCTATACAGCTCCCTTTGGAAGATCAGGATAACTGTTTTGAACCTCCACAGGGAAAATCAGGACTTATCGCAAATATTGTTGGTAAGCTTGAAGATTTTGTTGCCTGGAGTCGTAAATCTTCTTTGTGGCCATATAACTTTGGAACATCCTGCTGTTTTGTAGAAATGATGACAGCAGTAACTCCCCGCTATGATATGGCCCGTTTTGGTGCAGAAGTATTGCGAGGTTCTCCGCGACAAAGTGACGTATTAATTACTTCAGGAACCATCTTTTGCAAGGTGGCACCGCTTATCAAGCGCTTATATGAACAGATGCTAGAACCTAAATGGGTAATTTCAATGGGATCATGCTCTAATTCTGGTGGAATGTATAACATTTACAGCGTTGTTCAGGGTGTAGATAAAATATTGCCGGTAGATATTTATGTACCTGGTTGTCCTCCTCATCCGGAAGCACTGCTACAGGGATTAATATTATTACAGGAACATGTACAGAAAAACAGTAGAAAATCACTGTCTTCTAAAGAGCGTAAACCCCTGGGAATTACGGTGGAATAAATGCCTGCAAGACTGGATACAGAATTAACAAAAAAATATGCAGCTAAACCTGCTGATAAAATAGCAGGCGATATTCCTTCATGGTGGGTCAGCTTTACAAAACTCAAAGCAGTACTCAGCTATTTAAAATATAGTGCACCGGTTCGTTTTGAAATGCTGTTTGATCTTTCAGCCATTGATGAAAGTGAAAGACTGAAGACAGGATATACACTTTTTTACCATCTGCTTTCTGTCTCGCATAATCAGGATATTCGTATTCTGGTTAATGTAGAAAATGAAAATATAAAAATTCCTACGATCACTGATATCTGGTCATCCGCAAACTGGTATGAACGTGAAATATACGACATGTTTGGTCTTATTTTTAAAGGTCACCCCAATTTACGACGTCTCTTGTTACCTGATTACTGGAAAGGTCATCCGTTAAGAAAAAGTTATCCTTTTCGTGCAACAGATATGCCACCTCCGTTTGATCTGGATACTGATGATTATGCACGCATTATGGAAAGCTATGAAATACCGGATAACCGCAAACCG
>JAPORK010000460.1:0-1387 GCA_026710285.1 Endozoicomonadaceae bacterium
CAGTTTTTACATAAGCACTGAGAATACCAGTACGTGGATCAACCGTGGTTCCCCAGGTTTTTTTAAAATTAAATGCGTTTGACCATGGTAATTGTTTGTCAGACCCTGAAAAATTAACTGATCGTTTTTTCTCTGCACTTGCTACAAATTCACTATGGTCTTCATCTGCAGTTTTATTATGAATATTCTGTAAATGATAAAAATAGTTAGCATATTCATTAGCTGACCTGTTTTTTTTTGTATCAAATACTGCATAAGCTGAACTTTTTGTATAACACAATAATTCATAAATTAATATCAAAGAAAAATACAAATATTTTATTGTATATTGAATTAACATTTTTATACCATTTAATACATCATGTGAATACAGGAAGCTTTTAAATAACAATGAAGCGAAGATAACTGTTTGCTATTAAAGATGAGTTTTCTAATTTTACGATAAGCGCAAAACTGTTTAGAAAAAGATAAAAAGTTTATATTTGTCTGTAAAAAGCTAATTTCATCATGCCGTATGATTTTTGTAGTGATAAAAATTATATCATAGTTATCAATTTTTAATTTACTCCATTGTTCAATTTTAAAATAAACAACAAAGAAAATATGGACTTAGTAATTAGTTTTACTGGTTATTACTGATCTTATAAAAACAACAACTATTCATTTGACTTTTATCGTTTATCTCATGATTCCTATATAACCAATAAAACTGAATTTATCATCTTTGTTACGAAATATCTGTCTATTAAGATTGCGAGTATTTACATGCCTTATAATCAAATTATCACTATCACTAAAAAATTGGTAAACCTTCCATAATCGATTCCAATTATCATAGCCTGCGTGTTTTAATATGACCATGTGATTATATCCCTGAATCAACATATAACGATAATAAGTAAAAATACGGCTCAACTTTGAAGCATTGTAGTTTCCAATATTATATTCACGAATGTTACCAGGATGACTGTGATCTCTGATACCTTCAAATACATTATTCAAAGCCACAATATAAGGATGCTCTTTTGAAAAAGACCCCTCATAATTAATATATTTGTTTCGCATAGATAAAAAAATATCCAGACTCTTTATCTTAAGGTCTTTCCCAGCTATTTGATATGCCAGCAAAATACAGCCGGTATCACAGGCTATATTTTCATGAAATGGTGAATTGCGCAATACCGCCCATATGTTAACAACATTTTTCAAGCTATCAGGCTTTAATGTTTTAGATGCCTTATCATAAAAAGAAAAGGATGATCCCTCAAATAATTCTTCTGCTGTCTTAGGATTGAAAGGAGGATGAATAAGTGTAAATTCTACAGATATTGGTTTAGTGCTACCAGATGTTGTTTTTTCGAAATCCGCTTCAGCTACGCTTGGGCGG
>JAPORK010000460.1:1397-3082 GCA_026710285.1 Endozoicomonadaceae bacterium
GGATGAATAAGTGTAAATTCTACAGATATTGGTTTAGTGCTACCAGATGTTGTTGAAATATTTTCTCCGGATTTCGTAAGATTTTCTGCTATTGACGGAAGCATCTTAGGAATTTCACCACCAAAAACCTCTTCTGCCTCACCTGCAATAGCAAAAGACAGTAAACTACAGACTCCTGTAGCAATTGTTACAGTCATTTCTGTTATGCCTATAATGTTACCTGCAATATTAAGTCCTTTATTTGCAGGTATTGCGGCAGCTACAACAGGAATGCTGCCTGTAGCAGCTACACCTGCCACAATGCTTGCCAGAGCAGCAGACCCTGCACCTGCTGCTACAGCACCCAGCGTAGCAACGGTACATCCTGTCTGTATAACTGCCGCTGTAATATTAGCCCAGCGTTGGTGTAACGCACTCAAACCCATTGTACTCACATAGCCTGCCCATTTAAAAATTTCTCCCAGCCACCTGGAGCTATTACCGGATGGATCAGTATTCATGATCGGATTGTTACTGCCAAAAGCATAACCATCACCTGCCGGATCTTCACTGAGAAAATAACGCTGAGCCGGATTATACGTTCTGTTTCCATTACCTAAAAACTGCCATCCTGTAGCAGGATCTGTTCGCTCACCACCAAACGTCTGCAAAGTTTGCTGATACAGCGGAAGAGTCTGCGTCGTTTTATGCCACACCATACCATAAGGACTGTAAATATTGCGTTGCTGAACACTGTATTGTTGATTACTCTTTTTTCTAAAAATACCGATAATATCGCCTTTATAACTACTTTCATAATATTCACTTATCATTCCATCTATGGTTTTAGCCACACCCAGGTAACCGGTAATATGTGTATCCTGCCCCGGGCTAGTAATTTTTTCATTGATCAGTGTACCTCCACTGTAGAATAAATAGCTGACACCTTTCACACTTTGTTCCATCACTTCCCGTTCACTGCCATCATAACTGTAATCACTATGTTTGCCAGCTGAAGAAATAATCTTTATAACTTCATTCAATGTATTGTAAGTAATATGATTATTTTGTCCATCCACGGTCATATTACCAACATCATCATAAATGAAATGGTGTGCAACTGGTTTTCTTTGATTCCATGCCGTACTGATACTTTGAACACGCAAAGGTGCTGATAAATTATTATAGTCATAACGGATTATTTTACTGACTGTTTGCTGTTGTCGTACTGGCTGTAATATTTCCCGAACACTGGCGAGTCGATTAAGCGGTGTAAAAGTATAATCCTGACGAATAATGACGGGTGGCTGTATCAGTTTTGAGCCGGTAATTGATGTGTCATGCGGGCACAAAGGAAAACCGGATGAACCCTGACACCGCATACTGACAAGATTATCCAGTACATCATATTGATAATGTAGTATACCAGATTGCTGATTTCCTGTTGTTTGATTGAGCATGATAATATTACTGCTGATATCATAAGTCATTTTCCATTGTGATATTAACTGTTTTCTCTGAGTATCGATTATCTGATCTTCCCTTCCCCACGAATCATAATGAAGTACACGATGCATACCACTACCATAATCAATGTATTTAATACGGGAAAAATCATCATAAGTAGGAACAGATAGCACTTCGGTATGATTACTTTGATATGACTGATAAGTAACACGGGCAACACGTCCGAGCCAGTCATATTG
>JAPORK010000294.1 GCA_026710285.1 Endozoicomonadaceae bacterium
CCTTTTTAGCGACCGTTTTTTTAGCGGCTACTTTTTTAGCTGGTGCCTTTTTAGCAACCGTTTTTTTAGCGGCTACTCTTTTAGCTGGTGCTTTTTTAGCGACCGTTTTTTTAGCTGTTGCTTTTTTAGCAGCAGTTTTTTTAATCACTGATTTTTTTTTCTCAATTGCAGATGTTTTCTTTTTTGGACTCAACATCTTATCAAGTTCAATATTCATTATACTCATAGCTATCTCCTTTAGCGCATGCTTAGAGGTATCTTTAATTGCTCCAGCTTATTGCTGTTCTTTAAGGAAGCCCTTAAAAATATAAGTGCAATAACTTTCTGGTTCTTTTGCTGTATCTTTATACTTTTATAATAATGAGTATTTTCCTATAAAAACACAGCATCGTTATTTATTAATACTTGCCCAAATACTATTGTTTAAATTGGATATCCATATAAAAATATCAAGTATTATATAATACGATACTCTATTTATTTTTTGACAACAACTTTATCGTCAAATTTTAGTGGTTATTTAGAATAAGATATAGTTAAATGTCAAAACATATTAGAGCACCATAAAGAAAAATTACATTTTCTTTGCTAAGAGGTTTATAACTTCCTGCTTTTTATAACTAACTTCTAATCCCTATATAAACAGTGTGATTTATATGTTAGCTAAACTTATAATGCTTCTTGTTGATGGGGATAATTGCAATTTATTTATTTTTCAGAAAACTTTACTCGTGAAATATATTTAACAAAAAAATACCTTAAAATTGGATAAATTTTTTTTATTTGAGCTTAATAAATTATGTTAGTCATACGCCAAAATATAACTAAACAAATTAAGTTCTGTAAAAAAACAGATGGAATTATTCTCATACAGCTTAACTTAATATCACAGATAAAAAGATGTTTGCTATTCGATGTGATTATTATTCAACTCACATAAAACGAGATACGCAATAATTTTATAAAGACCTTAATAAAAGTTGTCGTTATTATACTACGACAGAAGCTGAAAAGCCTGAATAGATGGAAATAACAAAAATAATTTGAGCTGCATCAGCAGAAATCAGACCTTTTGGCAGAAAATCAAAATATTTAATAAATAAAAAAATTCAAATCCATCAATCAGACATTTATGGAGACATTTATCATATTAAATGCATTTTCGCATGCTTATAAATATTGCATTAAAAACACTATAAGCAGTAACTCAGGTTTAACCAGACTGTTCTCTGTTTATTTGTATAAACCTGAGTTACAATACTACGAAATCTCTGCTTTTATCCGGATAACCGGTCAAGCCTGGAAACTTTTTGAAATCCACGTGGCAGTTTGTTACCTCGTCGACCCCGTTCACCCCGATAATGATTAAGCTCTTCTGCGTTTAAGCTTAAATGACGACGTCCTGAATAAACAATCAAAGAATCTTGTTGTGACAATATACAGATATCCATCACTGATTCTTCGCCTGCTATTACCTTTGTCTGTGCCAGATTAATAAGCTTATTGCCTTTTCCCCGGGTCATACATGGTAATTCTTTAACCGGAATAATTAATAAACGCCCTTCATTGCTAACAATAGCAACCAGCTGATGGGCTTTATCTTCTATCTTTTTTGGTGGCAATGCTGTGATACCTTCAGAAAGTGTCAGAATGGTCTTACCGTTTTTGTTCCTGGAAAGCAAATCTTTTATACAAACAACAAAACCATATCCGGCTTTGCTGGTTAACAGATAATTAGCTTCTTCACTATCAATAATTATTCCTGCAAAACTTACGCCCGCAGGGGGTGCTATTCTGCCTGTGAGTGGTTCACCATAGCCTCTGCCAGAAGCCAGTGTGTGCGTAGTTAAGGTATAAGTACGGCCGGAAGAATCCATACATATTGTAGGCTGATGACTACGTCCTTCAGCAAAACAGAGTAACTTATCGTCTGCTTTATAAGTTAACCGAGAAATGTCCTGGTTATGCCCTTTTACAGTGCGAATCCATCCTTTTTTAGACAGTATAACTGTTACTGCCTCTGAAGGAACAAGGTCGGTTTCAGAGAGTGCTTTTGCTTCCTGACGTTTTACAATCGGTGATCTGCGCTGATCACCAAATTTATTAACATCTTCAAGAATTTCTTTTTTTATTAAAGTTTTCAGCCGGGCATCAGAATTCAGTAACTTTTGTAATGTTTTGCGTTCTTTTTCCAGCGTCTTTTGCTCTGATCGAATTTTTACTTCTTCCAGCTTAGCAAGCTGACGCAGTTTTAATTCAAGAATTGCTTCTGCCTGTTTTTCTGAAAGTGCAAAGCGTTCCATTAACACTGCTTTAGCATCATCTTCATTACGAATGATATTAATCACATCATCAATGTTTAGAAAAGCGATTAACAATGCATCAAGAATGTGTAGTCTGCTTTCAACTTTCTCCAGATGATACTTTGTTCTGCGTAAAACCGTTGCTTTCCTGTACTCCAGCCACTCTTTCAGCATGATATGAAGCGGTTTTACCTGAGGTTTACCATCAATACCGATAACATTAAGATTAATGCGATAACTACGCTCCAGATCAGTTGTTGCAAACAGGTGATGCATAAGCTGATCTGTATCCACTTTGCCGGAACGGGGTGTAATTACCAACCTGGTTAAATTCTCATGATCTGATTCATCACGCAGATCGGTCACCATTGATAATTTTTTCTTTTGCATCTGATCAGCTATTTGTTCAAGCACTTTGCTGCCAGAAACCTGAAAAGGAAGCGCATTGATAATAATATCATTACCTTCTTTTGCGTAAGTAGCGCGCATGCGTAATGATCCGCGTCCTTCCTGATAAATTTTTATAATTTCTTTACGCGGAGTAATAATTTCGGCGTGAGTACAGTAATCAGGTCCCTGGATATACTGACAAACATCTTCAAGTGTTGCCTTAGGATGATCAATAATATGGATAATAGCCGCACCTGTTTCTGTCAGGTTATGTGGTGGAATGTCTGTCGCCATCCCTACGGCAATCCCCGATGTGCCATTAAGTAACAGAGCAGGAAGACGAGCAGGCATAACACACGGCTCTTGGAGTGTACCATCAAAATTTG
>JAPORK010000372.1 GCA_026710285.1 Endozoicomonadaceae bacterium
GACTCAATCGTATTGCAGGTGTTACCGAAAAATTAATTGATACTTCATCTGGTCAAAGGCGTTCATTGACTAAAACAACATCTTATATCTATGCAAATGATCAGGTACCAATGCGATTAACTGCGATCAATACACAATGGAATAATCAGCAATCTGACACCCATAACTTTATTTATGATGCAACCGGAAATATGCTTATTGATGGTAAAGGTAACAAAATTGCTTATAACCCTTTTAACCAGATAACCCAAGTCATTAATGCTGCGGGTATGGTTAGCCGCTATGATTACAATGGTCAGGGTCAAGAAGTTAAAATCATGACTGCAAAGGGAGTCCGGCAGATGATTTATCAGGGAGGAGTACTCAGCAGTGAAATTGTAACTGATACAGCTAATAACAGACACACAATTAGCTATCCGTCATCAGAGATAAAAGCAATTGATAATACAATTACTAACTGGAATGAAAGTGATTATAAAGGCGATGTAATCAGTGTATTAAAGAAAGATAAAACATCGAAACAGTGGACTATACAACAGCATAACGTTTATAGTCCCTATGGCATGGTATGGTCTTATGAAAAACAGAAGACAGTAGTTCCGGCTTTTCAACAGACATTAAAAGGATTTGATGGTGAAATAACTGATGCCGCAACAGGCTGGCAGTTTTTAGGCAACGGTCATCGTACCTATAATCCCTCTCAACGCTACTTTTTTAGTGAAGATCCTGCCGGTGATGGCTATGCATTTGGTAGTAATAATCCGATAATGAATAGTGATCCCAGCGGTAATATGCCACACTGGTTAGGTAAAATGTTTAGTATGGCTAATACTGTTTTTAATCTGGGTATGAACAAAATGCATAATAAGTTTCTCCGGGCGATTGGAAGATCATTAATATGGGGTGGCATGAGTTTATCTATTGGTCCAGTCTTTGCAATTGGTATGGCTTTTGCAGCGCCGGCTACATTAGCTTTTACATCAGCATTAAAACCTGCCAATAAAGGCTTACAGCAAGCATCAATGATTACCGGAAGGGTTTATTCAGGTGCATTATTTATAGCCGGACTTATAGCTATTGGTGCAGGTATAGGAAGTGCAGTTGCAGGTTTTTTTGCAGAAGCAGTACAAGGAGTGGCAGAAGTAGAAGGAGCAGCACAAGCAGCAGAAGGAGTGGCAGCAGAAGGAGGTGATGCAGTAATGACATTACCTGTTACTTCATTAAATGATCCACCTCCGACCTATCAGGCAGTAATGGATGGTGAAGAAGAATTGCCTTCTTACAGAGAAGCACAAAACATGGTAGGAGAGAGCGTCGCTGATATAGCTGAAGGCAATGAATCAGAAGCAGGCAATGCCAGTGCCTCTATTGGGGGAAATCAGGAATTAAACCGTGGTGTTATTGGGTGTGGTCAATTGGGAGGTAGAGTCTGTAATCACGAAGGTGTTACTACATTTTCCTGGATTCGTGGCGTGCGACCTGATCATGTAATGTTTGAGCAGGACGGAGTAATGACAGCAGATACAGCAGGTTTAAATC
The DNA here is from genome assembly GCA_026710285.1 of Endozoicomonadaceae bacterium. Lineage (GTDB taxonomy): Bacteria > Pseudomonadota > Gammaproteobacteria > Pseudomonadales > Endozoicomonadaceae > JAPORK01. The sequence goes on from JAPORK010000372.1 coordinate 1,540, forward strand.
TTTTTGATGAAATGCTTCAGGAATATTCAAGAGCAAATTATTTAAACTTTGCATATACCGTGCTTAAGCCGGGTGGCAAGCTATATGTTATGGTAACTCATTCGGAAGGAGGTCGTCAGTGGATAGCGAGTTATGCAACCGAAGCTGCAAGAGTCTTTGGACCTGGTAGTGTGGACTATATTCGTGGCATGGAACCGATAAAAGAGGTTGCATCAAATTTTGGAGTAATACAAGTTAATCCATGGACACACATAAAAATGTTGGTAATTACAAAGCCTTTATAATTAACAGAATGAGCACTTAAACAATGCTCAACACTTTAGTAATAGTGCTAAATGTAATATTACTTATCATCCTATTAATGAAGATAGAATTATTTTGTCGTTTTGAATCCAAATAAAATATTCTACGTATTTTATATAAACTAAAATAGATACCTTTTGTCTAATCTTAAAGAATTCCCTGAATTTTATTCATACGAATAACTTATATTATAAATTTAACTAAAAAGAGGTTATTGCCAAATATGGATTATAAAAATAATAAGTAAACATGCTTCATCTATTGCCTCTTTATCTCTCTTTTGAACAAACATAATTTTATAGCTTCAACATCTTTTTCCCATATACAACAAAAATAATATGAATACTACCAATAAAAATTTTTTATTATTTAACAATATATAAAAAAATTCTGACGTTTAATAAATATGAAACGAAAATAAATTTCTCTTGTCTAAATTATGAAAAATCCTAATTTTATCTGTCAGTATCCAATTCACGTCATCAATTTAACTGAACAATTCCATTAAATAATTTTACTCAACAAGGTTATAGAGAGATGAAAATTATAACTAGATTTAATAAAAGTCTATTTGCTTCTATAAAAATATTGATGGTTTTATTTCTATGTTTGCAGTTTTTAAAAATAAATTTAGTCATTGGAAAAAATAAAACTCAACAAAATAATTCTTACACTACTAAGAAAATGCCATTAAAACGACATAATGCATACAAACATACAACAAATAAACAAAACAACATAAATCATCATAACTTACTGGCGGGCGCATCAGAAGTTAGTAACGATCTCTCCATTTGGTCTAATTCTTTTAATTTTGCTAAAGGAAACAGTGAAGTAGATCCCAGAACAGGTACACTGCTTGTTTCTATGAAAGTCGGCTTATTAAGGAGTAATTTTGGTCATGGTCCTGATATTGATCTGGAAATGAATTATAACAGTGGTGCAAAAGGTGATCCTGATCATTTAGGGTGTGGCTGGGCATGGAATCTGACCCACTATAATCCGACTACTCATCAGTTAAATACAGCCGGAGGAAAAAGTTTTTTTCTGGAACAGCTGCCTGACGGAAGCTGGCATCCACTGTATCATAAGCTCAAAGATGTCATTATTACTCATGATAAAAAAAGGCATATGATCATTAAATCTTCCAATGGGTTACAGGATATTTTAGACCATGACGGCTATGAAATTCGTATGGAACAACAAAATGGAGACGGTGTTAATTTTGACTATA
>JAPORK010000134.1 GCA_026710285.1 Endozoicomonadaceae bacterium
CTGTTACGGTAGAATCAGCATCATTGCTGGTAAGCCGGATTATATTGCTGTCAGACTGTGGGACATTATGGGTAATAATATTTGTATGAGTTATTGTATTGTTGACACCGGAAATGCTACCAGCTGCATTGCCTGGCACATCATTATTTATTGTTTTGGTAATGCTTATATCCTGAAGCTCTAAATGATTATTGTTACCTGATACTTTGTCAGCAAGTATTCCGGTATCTTTTTGTTTTAAAGTAATGTCATCAGGAAATCCATTCTGACATGTATCAGACCTCACAATAACTTTATTATGGTCGCCTTCAATTATCCCTGTTATCGAAGGCGTAAAATAATCATCGTCTGTTGGGTTTTCTTTTCTTAACCTTACAACCACTTCATTATTATTCCCTGCTCGTTTAGTAAGAACAGGTTGAGAATCTCCGGGTATTTGTCCGCTTTTTAGAGGCACATTAGCTTCAATATAGCTACCATTTACAAAATTAAAAAATGAAATGCTATCATTTACAGGAAATCCATACAAACCATATCTTTCTGTTGAAAAAGTACCATTAAACATTGGAAATACACTTTCACTTACGGTACTATTAAGGTTCATTTTACTGGCATGAATATCTTCTGCTGCAACAAAGTTTTTTCCCGGGTTTTGAGTTATTAACGCAGTAATATTTTCATTCCCGACAGGAATACACTGATTACCATTGCGGGACAAACAAGAGTTATAATAAGGCATTGAAGTACTACTATCAGTCCATAGCTTTGGTGGTTCCGCAGATACTACTGAAGTAATCTGCTGACTTAACATAAGACCTGTTGCCAGGTAACCTGCCATGCGTGATAATTTGCTGCTGATAATTGGTGTGCTGCTATTTATGTCAGGGTCTGGACTGTCTAAATCTTCCGAAACTTCTGACTCTTCAGGTACTTCCATGCCAATATAGCGTACAGGCGAAGGTTGTCTCAGTTCTTTCTGCAGGACAAGCAGCCTCTGAAAACACGCTTTACGCCAGGAATTATCTATATGAGGTAAAACAGTATTATTGCTTTTACCTGGCAGCAGTTTGCTTTTCAAAAATGTTACTCCACGCATGAAAGAGTGATAAAACTCCATGGCGACATTATTAATTGCGCTATCCATCGAATGATCATCATAAATTTGTAATGCTGTGAGGTCTAGGGGAGCATGCAATACTTCCAAAAGAGACCGGAACTTAGAATTATTGGTCTGGTCCTCCAGATCTTTTATCATTCCGGTCACAGTAATTTTGAAAGGATGTCTTGTGGTTGTTGCCTCAGAAAGCTCGCTCAGAGAGTAAAGAGAAATAACTTCTCTTGCTCCGGGGATACTAATAAGAAGCGTTTTACGTATATTATCAGTTTCACCCAGATTTTTATAGCGGGTTTTAAATCTGTATTTGCACAATGATTCTACAGGATAACTGCCATACTCTTTCTGTAAGATCTTTAGTGCATCCCAGAGCGTTGTTACCCATTTGTTCCCATCCTGATTAGCCAGCGCCGGTTCAGTTACAAATGACCAGTCATATTCACTTCCGGCATATACTGGTTTGATCATGAACAGATAACAACTTAAAAGGAGTACTATTATTTTTAAAAAAAAATTATAGCATGAGAATTTTACAGAATGATCATCTATTAATTGCTTTTTTGGTTTTAATACATAACAAATATACATTTTATTATTTCCCTCATACAACTAAACTGAGTTATGCTTTTCATTTTTTATATTCAACAATTCTGAGACGATTTGTAGGCGATTGAACTTAAAAGCTTCATTTTTCAGATGTAAATTAAAATCTTCATCAATCAATATGTTGGTTTCTTACAGCTGTGAAACCGTTTTAAAAATTATCTAAAGCACTGTTACTAAATTCCGAAAATAATTTACCGAAATTTAGCGAGCATTCTTATCGGGGTAAGAGGATAGTAAAACTATCCGTATTAGCAAATAAAATAAATAGAAATGAATATTATAAATAGGTGGATTACACGGAGGGTCGTCTGTTTCTGCATCCCTGCTGGTAGCTTTAAAGTTTCATCAGTTTTGAAAATGGCATACAAACTATTGAAATTTAAAAAAACGCTTTTAAAACTAATAAAAAATTCCATTCAACCAGGCTTTGGTGCGGCATCCTGAAATTTACCAATCCAGTTACAATATGTAACGATTTAACTTTTTAATTGCAGATTAAATATTTTATAATGAAGATACTGTTTATTTATACTAATAAATTTTAATAGACTAGGAGCATTATTGATACAATGAAAGCTGACATATTACTTTTAACTTTATTAGTCTAAATATTCACCTCAAAACAACATTAAGCTTGTCCTGTACGATCTTAGTAAAAATTTTTTAAATCGGATTTTATCCTTTTGTCACCTAAATTTATGAGATAGCAGGTAAACAAAAACGGTACGGACATTTCCAGCAGAGCTTTGATCAGAGAAACACCGTGAATGCTTTTTTACCGGAGGTTCAGAAACTCTGGGAATAATCAGAATAAAAACATTCAGGATGTTGCTCTGCAGCGGTTATCTGGTTTCCGATATATCCAGTTTTTAACATACCGAAGTATTTGCTGCAAAAGTATACATAAGCTTGTTTGTAAGGTCGCAACTGCATACGAAGTGTATTGAGTGCATCTTCAGTTAATTTTCAGGCTTTAGGACATAAAACTTATAACATTATTTATTTTTGTAATTATGTCTTTTTATCTGTTAATTTATACACTGGAAAGGCAATAATAATTTAAATTAATGGCTTATACACATAAGATTTTTACGGAAAAACATATGAAAAATATAATGTTATATTCGCAACACTTCAGCGCTGCATCATCTGCCCAGATAACCACCAATTTAACTTAGGGATTAGAGGAGGTGTATCATGATATCAGATACAGTGGTTAACTTATCACGTTTTCAGTTTTCGCTGACAACAATGTATCACTTTTTGTTTGTTCCGCTTACACTAGGAATGAGTGTTATTTTAGCCATCATGGAGTCAGTATATGTGCTAACCGACAA
>JAPORK010000220.1 GCA_026710285.1 Endozoicomonadaceae bacterium
GTACTATAAGTATAACTGACCGGTGCTTCAAAAAGACTGTCTTTAAATGTGTTACTTGTTGATTCCAGCCTGGAATTAAAACCAAGATAATTATGATTATTACTATTTGAACTGGTATATTGGTAACGAGTTATCATTACAGGCTGACCTGCCGGATTAACCGTCTCTTTCACTACTACACAAATAGCAAGATTAGTTTTCCCATCAGAATTTACTTTCATTGCATCATAACAATTGTAGTCGTATATTTTTTTTAATCCCGTTGGATAAGTGATCTGAGTAATAAAATTTCCTGTATAGCTAAAATGAATACCATAGCTTGCACTGCTTTTCTGTAACGGAAGGAGAATATTACGTAACTTCCCTTGCTGTGTATTAATCACTACCGGAACTGACTGTCCTTCACTTCCCTTGCTGATAACAGTTATATTTCCTTTTTCCCATTTAAGTATAATGTTATGTCCTTCATCATCAACGACAGAATGCAGAAGATTACTTCCCGGATAATATAAAAAATGTACCTGTCATCCATCCTGTTGTTCAAGTACTGTTTCATACCCATGACTGTTTAATATTTCTTTTAATCCGTTTGTATAAGTAATAATAAAGCAGTCTTTTTTTACATCAATATGGATATCTTTAAGCTTATGATATAAAGGAAACCACTGACCATTACTATTTTGTTGCAGATAAAAATTTTGTCCTGTAGAAGTCGTTAACTGATGTGTTAGCAGATTAAAATGAGTAAGATTCCAGCTCCAGCCCTGTCCCAGTTTATCGGTATCAGCATATGTATTACTATTGTAATTTACCTCAAGATCAATATTTGGACCATGTCCTAAATTACTGAGCAGACTACCAATCTTAACATGGGCACTTAATATGCCTGTACGCAGATCAACCTGCGTTCCCCATAATTTTTTAAAGTTAAAAGCATTAGACCATGATGTACTTCCACCAGAACCTTCTCTAATAACATTTTTTGACTGCCTGGTTCTTTTATTATCTTCAAAAAAATCGTTAAAAGGATTGTTTTCTTGTAACTGTATCTTTTTTTATTGATATAAATAGCTTTTATTTTTCGTAAAAGCAGAAGACATAATAACAATAACAGATGAAAATAGATTTAATTGCTCAAATAAAAGAAATAATACAGATAGTAATATTGTGCAACACATACATCTTTTGTTTAAAATAACATTAACACTATAAAAAAGTGTCATCTTCATAAAGCAAGAACTATATATTACTTTTTTTATATCTTAAAAATAAGTTATTTATATTCATTTATAGGGTAACCATGATAATTAAATAGTAGATTAATGCACTTTATAATGTCTAATCTATAAAGATTTTATTTTTATTTCTTTCTACTATTTTGCAAGCTAAAATTTTTCTTTCAGACGGAGAATCAACATTTGCAAAAATTGAATTTTCAATCATATCCAATTTACCTCTTATAAAATTCATTGTCTTATCTGTAAATTCATATGTTACCCAAAAATCATTTGATTTGGATACATTTTCTGCAATCTGCATATGACCAGGTACGAAAACAACACCAATCTCAAAAGGTTTCAGTATATCTTTCAGTGAAATATCTGGTCTATCTACATAAGTGTTATACTCTCCAGGTATTTTATCAAGAATTATTCCAAAAGTATTTAAATATTTATCAGGTACAGATTTTACCATAGCATTCATTGGATATAGTTTTGATTCAGCCATTGATCTCATAAAAGCATATTTAGCATCAAAAAAATTTTGAAGCGTTTTTACTTTAATATAAATTTCTTTAAAAAACATCAGAAGAGTTATACATCCTGTGTCACAAGCTATCAGATCATTATTTTCAAAACGAAGTTGTTCCCACAGATAACAGGGGTTAGCCCACCATGACGATAAATTCAGGTAACCATCATCAATAAAAAGCAGTGGTGTTTTCTGTATAAATTTTCTAACATCAAACTTGGAAATGAATAATTTTTTTCCTGCAGGCGTTATCCTTGTAAACATTTGAAAGTTAAGATCCTCAGAACTTATATTTTCATAACTCATCAACATCTTTGTCATTGATAGTGGTACTTTTTTGGTAAAAAAGAGTCCCACATCAACAGCAGCGGTTGCTACCATTACTGCCATTTGTGTAACACCCATAACAGACCCTGCTATATTGAGCCCTTTATTAGCTGGTATTGCTGCTGCGGCAACAGGCACACTGCTTGTAATAGCAGCACCTGCTGTTACTGCAAGTCCTGGTAATGCACCTCCATAACTATAAGCTGAAGCCCCCAGAGTAGCAACGGTCAAACCAGCGTTAATAACCTCTCCGGCAATATTAGCCCATTTTGCATGCAGCGCACTCAACCCAAAAGAACTGACGTAGCCTGCCCATTTAAATGCAGTACCTATCCATTGTGGTATATTTCCTGTAGGATCACTATTCATAATTGGATTATTACTACCAAAAGCATATCCTCCTCCTGCCGGATCTTCACTAACAAAATAACGTTGCTTTGGATTATAAGTTCTGTGTCCTGCACCTAAAAATTGCCAGCCAGTAGAAGGATCTGTACGCTCACCATCAAAACCTGATAAACTGCGCTGATATAAGGGAACAGTCGGTGCCCTTTTATGCCAAATCATACCATAAGGACTATAAATATCAGTCTGTTGAAGTTTATAATTATTATTGTTTTTTTCTGATTTAGCCAATATACCAACCACATCTCCTTTATAATTACTTTCATTGTACTGATAAACAGCTCCATCAATCGTTTTTGCGATACCCTGATAACCTGTAATGTGCTCAGCTTGTCCCGGGCTGCTAACTTTTTCATTAACTAAATGATTGCCACGATAGATAAGATAACTTATTCCCTGTATGCTTTTTTCCATGGTTTCTCTACCTGAACCATCATAAGTATAACGACTCTGCTGTCCGTCAAACTGAGTTACCCTGGTAATTTGATTATAAGCATTGTAAACAATATGATTGCTTTCACCGTCGGTTGTCATATTTCCCACAACATCATAGTGAAACTGTCGGG
>JAPORK010000038.1 GCA_026710285.1 Endozoicomonadaceae bacterium
CAGAGAATTGCTAAAGTATTTTGCTCTGACTTAGTCGTTTTGCCATGGTTGGCTACGGAAAAGGTTTGGTAAACTTTATGCTTAAATAATCGTAAAAAATTGCAGATAAGTCATACTGTTAAATATTATTTCTCAATCCTAATTTGTCTGGATACGGATTTAAATAATATTGTGCATTAATATACTCATTACCATATTGTGACAAATCATCACGTATCATACTCACCGGCACCACTAATGGATGCAGACCGGTTCGGTAAGCTTCAATAGATTTGAGTAAGTTTTCCTTTGCTCCTGACGGCAGTGTTTTTTTCATATAACCGGTTAAATGAAGCAAAACATTGGTGTGTGATTTTCTGTTGGTATGCTGACGGAGCACTTGCATGAAACGTTTTATATATTCTGTTGCTAGAAGAGATGGATTTTGTTTTGAATGTGTAGCAAGATAACGACCAAGTTCTGCTGTACTATCCGGTTTATGAGCCATTAGAATATACTTATAGCGGGCATGGAAGCGTTCTATAATCTGATAGGTAAAATCATTTTTGGTCAATTGTTGCCATCGGTAGTAAGCGTATACTCTGGTAAAGAAGTTTTCCCGCAATACCGCATCGTGCAAGCGCCCCTCTTCTTCAACAGGTAACAGCGGTAGAGTATTCATTAATGTTTTTGCAAAGATACCTGTACCGAATTGCCCTGTTGGCATACCATTTGTTCCATAAATTTTGATATGACTCATTCCACAGCTAGGTGATTTTTGCATCAAAATATAACCACTGATGGGGTGATCACTGTTATCATGTAATTTTGCTACTGTTTTATGCGCATATTCAGTTAAGGCATTGGTGCAGCGGATATCAGGGCGCTTGATTTCAGTGGCATCATAATGACTGGCTGTGCCTGTCAGATGAATTGGTTTTCTAGGTACGCCCAAACCAATAGCAACTTCAGGGCATACTGCGATTAAAGAGATAACCTCATCGAGTAAATTAAGGCAAAATTTCGACCGTTTATGTCCGCCATTATATCTTACTTTTTCTCCGATAAGACAAGCGCTTATACCTAGTACAGGTTTTTCAGTAATAGTCTCAAGAGGGATAATTGCCATGGTTTTTCCTGCTGTGTCGTTGCCGGTAAAGTGTACTTTTATAGATAATTGTCGTATCTTTACTGACGGGTAATATTTATTTGTTTTTTGAATTTGTATAATAAGGGATTTACCTTAAAAAAATCAACCTGGTCTGTAAGATATAGCAGAAAAACAGCAAATCAGTTTTATTTGCTGTCTGCCTGTGAAAATGGCAATTGTTTTTAGCTTTGATTGGTTGGCTGGCTGGCTGAGCAATGTTGAATTCGGAAGGCAACTGTCATTTATGGGTGGGTAAGATTATATAAATTACTTCGTGTACATTATCATCATAAGATAAAAATTTTGTATTAATAAAGATTTTTTGTATAGATAAACTACTAATGACTTAAAATATATTGTTGCACAACTCAGATTTTATATGAAAAACCTAAAACAGCAACAGGACAATTCAGGATTGAAAATGCTGAGATAAAATAAAAAGATACTCAACTTAAGCAAAAAAATACCAGTATAAAGCATTATTTGATCAAAAATAGTTAAAACAGCTTTTAATGAACTATAACTGATCGAATGTTACTTCTTTTATTTTTTTATTATATCAATGCGCATTATTATTAATCCTGATAGCAGTATCTGTAACGGCTGTAGTGGTGAAATCGGTATAAATAACATTAGGGATCTTATGGTTTTCTGTATACAGCTGAAAAATATCATCGAGCTTCCTGAGTGGCTCTGTTGCCATTTCCTCAAGTGGAATACATCTTGCTGATAATTCATCAATCTGGGAGTTAATATTAACTCCAAAATAACAGAACAGAAAGTTTTTGGTATTATCAGCTTGCATTGTTTTTATCCAGGAAAGAATAAAGTAGACACTATCGTTCTTGTGTTTTTTAAATTTTGCAAATTGATCATTTTTCATTTTTTTAAAATTATCCGTATTAGAATAAGTGTCGTAAATATTTCCAGGTTTCAGATAAAAACCCTCTGCAGAATTAGCGAACCTTTGCGGCATATCATTGGCTGCTTCAAAGAAAATAATGACTCTGGATTTACCTCTCGTCAGCAGTGATAATTTGGTTGTTAGTAACTTTTTGTTTGTATAGTTTTTTATTAAGTAAGGTCCAAGTTTATGAATTATTTTATTCTTTAAGTGGATAAAATCACTTTTATCAAAATGCGATGATGAAGTATCATGAGTTTTAAAATTCATATAGTGAGAAAAGTTCAAAATGATTATTTCACCTGCTGAATTGGAAATAAATTTTGAAATATCGTTAAGCATTTCATCTACAGAATAACCGTAACACCCTTCATTCATTAGTTTGAAAGTGTGTAAAAGTACTTTTTGGGATTTTCCAACCCAGGAAAAATGTCCCAGGTACAAGTCACCATTCTTTTTTATAATCGGCCTGACATCAAAGTACCTTACTCCAGTGTTGAGCATTTTTGAAAACGATTTATTTTGTGTTTTTGTTATACCACTAGTAGCATAATCAGAACATGTTGAAATTTTTCCCATACCTGCATTATGAGCTCCCGGAATAGTTAATTGCATTAATGATCTGTTCTGATAGTTTTCCATCCATAACTTATACATGTCATCTTCATTGTCTCCAATATCTTTACAGATTTGCTTATAGTCCAATATAGGTTTGCACCAAAAGGGAAATTTATACTTCCGACCATAAGTGATTGTTGTACCTGAGTTCTTGCAATAAAATAGTCCATCACTGCAATCAGCATATGTATACGCTGAAATTACAAACAAATATAATAAACATACGATGATTTTCATGACTTTTCCTGATAAATAAAATTTGTTTTTTTGGCGAATTCCTGCTTGTTATCCTGTCTCTTAGTCACATTGTTTAAGCCCCAATTCTTACTCTGAAAATTTTATCTCCTGCTAAATACACCAGCTTTTACTGAGTCTGCCGTTATTTCGTTATT
>JAPORK010000275.1 GCA_026710285.1 Endozoicomonadaceae bacterium
AAATAATTTTAATTTTTTATATCAGAACGTCACATAATAAAATTCGCTAAATACTATGTTAGGCGTTATTGGCAAAATCTTGCTTTCCTGCTTGTTTGTCAAACAATTACAACAACAGCTCACTTCTGCTTTGTAAAATATTAACCATAGAGAGGTCTGAGCAATGAATACAATTATGAGCAGAACTGACAAAACCAAAGGTACAGTTGAATTAAGGTCGCACAGCCAAACACCCTGGATTATCAAAACGTTTATAGAGCTGGTAAAAAACATCCGAATACCATTATTGCAGGGTTCTTTAAAAAAACATCTGCCCAAACAGTTTATTCAAATTCAACATGATCATGGCAAAGCTGAGATGCTATTAAATGCTCAAAAACTATTTGATAAAGTAGAAAAATTATTTAATGAAAAACCTGAATTTGTTGAACATCCTGATACCAGAAATTGTTCTTCCTCAGGCGATGAAAATAAAGTGCTTTACGATAGTAGCTCCAATATTTCAGAATTAGACGAAAGTGTGTCTCAGCGCCTGGATAATCCAGATTTACTAAGAGAACAGGCATACAAAGCGTTGCTAAAATCAGCAGACTTAAAGGTTGGTAACATACAGGAAAAAGGGAAGTTTCTTGGAAGCGGGTCTTTTGGATCAGTTCTGCAAACAGTGTCCCAAAGTGGTGGCGCCATGGTGGTGAAAAAAATACAACGTGCAGGTCGTATAGCTCAACGAGAAATCGATATTATACACAAAATACCACCTCATCAAAATGTTGCTATCTCTTTGCCAGTAAAATCACAAAATTCGAAACTAACTCAAGATAAAGATATTCAGCATGATAGTATTCAAGATAAAAACACTATCACGACCTTCACTCAGTATGGTGGAGAATCATTGGATAAATTAGTCTATACCCCAGATCAAAAGCCGTTATCCGGCAAGTTAATTAAAGGATTTATACAAAAAATATTAATGGGTTTGGATCATTTGCATCGACACAAAATAGTACATGCGGATATAAAACCTGAAAATATCTTGACTAAACCAGATGGAAGAGTGGTGATAATTGATTTTGGTCTTGCTAAAACTATTGATAATCTTCCTAATGTTGGCGGATCTCCGACATATATGGCACCTGAATCACTTGTTAGTCATGGTAAAGCACTTCTTGAGAGCAGTAATAAATACGCTGATCAGCAAATAACAGAAAAAACAGATATATACGGTCTGGGTATGACTTTGACAGAGTTATTAACAGGAGAAACTTTTATCACTGGAAATATTAAAGCAAAAACGCTAAAGATGAAGATTAAAAAACTGGTTTTTGAGGGTAAAAAACTCATAAATAAACTAAAGATAGTCATACAGTATAAGGATCTTAAAATTAGAAGTGCTATAAGAGCACTAAAGGAGAAAATATTAGGTAAAGACTTCACCACAAAAACTAAATCTGTTCCATCGCTATTTGATGTAAAGTGTGCAAGAAATTATAGATTTATTTCATCACCAGAAAATCAGCAGCAATTTAGAGAATTCAGAGCCACGGCTATTGAAGAAATTTACACAGGCGGCATACTTACTAAAGAGGAAACAAAGTACCTCATAGACATGTTAGATCGTATGACTGATGCTGATCCCGCAAAACGTCCTACAGCAAAAGAAGTGTTAGAAAGTCTTCAGGCACATCATTTCATTCTATGATTTGTGTTATGCTGAAAGCATCTAATATGTAGTAACTCAGGTTTAATCGTACCGTTACATGTTTTTAACAAATTTCATATAGATGCAGTGACTCAGACTTGACTGTACAGTTACCTGTTTTTCAGGAGGTGCTTGCAGGTCAGATTTAGTCTGTAAACTTTTCCTTCCAGATACTTTCACCATCATGACGTATATCAACGGGTGTTTTGCCACAACACCTTTTACCCTGACTGGTGGGTTTATTATTATAATATTCCATCCATTTATCTTAAAATTAATGACTGATAATTTTGATTGAGAAGTTACTATTTGTTTATAAAATATATTAAAGAAGCATTTGAACTGCTGTTATATAACCTAAACATTAATATGGACACCACTGATTACAATGAAAATAAGCTTTGTCGCACCCGCAAAATGTCTGGATCCTGAACATATACATCAGGCAAAAATATATTTAGAAAAATCAGGCTTTGTTGTCAGTATGGGAACATACATTACATGTCAAGATCATTACTTTTCAGCATCAGATGAACAACGGGCGATGGATTTGCAGCAGGCGTTTGATGATAAAACAACTGATTTTATTTTTTGTGTTCGTGGTGGCTATGGTACGATTCGTATAATGCAAAAGCTTGATTTTACCGAATTTTGTAAACGTCCAAAGAAGGTGATGGGATTTAGCGATATTACGGTATTACATAATCAAATGCGTATATTGGGTATACCATCGGTTCACTGCACGATGCCTTCAGTATTTACGACCAGTACAGCAGAATCTATGCGTACAATGCTTAACGTTATGCTTGGTCAATATAATCATTATGAATTTACATCTTTCCCATTGAACCGAACAGGTCAGGTAGAAGCTCCTGTGGTAGGTGGTAATCTTTCTATCTTATGCTCTTTAACCGGAACGCCACTGGAACTAACTACAGATAAGTGTATTTTATTTATTGAAGATACCAATGAATCTATTTATGCCATTGAACGTATGCTATTACAACTGAAACTTGCAGGTAAATTCAACAATCTGAAAGGGTTAATTGTTGGTAGTATGACAAATATAAGTGATACGACTATTTCTTATGGAAAAACGATAGAAGAGGTCATTGACAGCATTGTTAAAGAATACGGTTTTCCTGTTTGTTATCATTTTCCTGCTGGTCACACTAAAGATAACAGAGCCATTATTTTAGGAAAAAAAGCAACGCTGATTATCAATAAGCAAAAAGTAATTTTTAGTCAGTGACTCAAGGTAATGATTATGTCTACTGATTTTATCAGAGCTTGCTGGCTGACCAGACTGATGTAACCGTTCATTCATTAAGCTGGATGT
>JAPORK010000477.1 GCA_026710285.1 Endozoicomonadaceae bacterium
TAAGGATTTGGAAGGCAGCGAACGTCAAAAATAAAATCTGCATTAGAAGGAATACCATACTTAAAACCAAACGACTGAAGCAATAAGTTGAGCTTGCTCTGCCTCTGACCAATAACACGCTCTCTTACCAAACGGCTTAGCTCATGTACAGAAAGCTGACTGGTATCTATTTTTATATCTGCTTGCTTAAAGAGAGGTCTAAGGCGCAAAAATTCTTTTGAGATGGTATCTTCAAGTGATTCATCTTTCTGACTTAGTGGATGTTTTCGTTGTGTCATACTAAAGCGTTTTAGTAATGAGTCTACATCAGCATCCAGAAAAATAATATCACTCTCTACTTTTTTGTTTTGGCGAATTTTTGCAAAATCTACCGGGAATTCTTTTAGTTCATCAACTGTATTTCTGGCGTCAATTCCTACCGCTAACTGCACCGGTTTACAGTTTTCTTTAGTGTATCTGTTAATTAGTTCAGTTAGCAAACTAGCAGGAAGATTATCAATACAGTAAAAGCCTTCATCTTCCAGCACATGTAGTGCTGTACTTTTCCCCGAGCCAGAACGACCGCTGACAATAATTAATCTGAATTTATTAGCCATCTTTACCTGATTTTATCTAATCGATTTGATCTGAATTATATACAGTCTGCTCGAAAAAATACAGTCATATAACAACCTGATCGAAAATTAAATAGTGAAACATAAAAAAATGGGATTGAGATAAACAGCGCATACTACCAATATCTGTTTTTTTTCATAAAAACAAAAAGCGCTTTTTATTCAAAAAGCATAATATGAGTGGCAAAAAATTGTGTTCGGCAATGAACACATTGAGCTTATCACCTGGTTACTCCTGCGGAGAATTTCTTTGCAAGAACTCATTTAGCTTCACAGGATTTTTGATAAAAAAATTTTTAGTCGTTTAAGCATCTGTTCTGTTAACTTTATAACTTATGCATACTATTCTCACTCAGGATACTCTGCTTTTTTATGGGCATATCTCTGATGCAGCTTTAAATTATACTTTATCATGATCATTGAGAACTTATTAATCTGTTGGTTTTATCAGTAATGATCTGCATCTGAGTTTTTAATTAACCGAAAAATTTCTTCTTCAGAAAAGTAATACTGATGATTGCAAAACTGACAATAGGTGTCAATATGTCGTTGCTCTGCCAAAATACCCTTTAACTCTGCCTCACCTAAAGCCAATAATGACCTGGAAATTCGTTCTTTAGAACAAGGACACCGGAAAGAAACCGGGGTTTTTTCAAAGATACGAAGATCATCTTCATGAAAAAGACGTGAAAGTAATGCAGGTGTATCAGGACTAAGCAACTCTTCTTCCCGCAGTGTATCAGCCAGGATAGTTGCGTGTTCCCAGTCATTAATTTTTTTATACAGCGTATTAACATCTGTTTTATTTTCATGAGTAGGAAGTGACTGCAACAAAAAGCCTGCTGCCTGTTTATCATTAGCAGTAAGCCACAGCTTAGTAGGTAGTTGTTCAGACTGCCTGAAATAAGCAGTGAAACACTCATCCAGCGTTGACTGATTAAGTGCAACGATACTCTGATAACGCTTTGTTTTTTCAGTATCCACAGAAATGAGCAACTGTCCTTGAGGAAGCAAAGCTGCAAGAGAAGCATCATCCGGAAGAGGAGTTGAGTCATTAAAGCGAGCCAGTATGCGAAAATATTGCTGATGAGTACATTCTGCCATTAATAATGAAACAGGTCCCGAAGAGCGAGCCTGCAATGTAAATATTCCCGAAAACTTTAATGTACTGCTAAGCAATATAGCCGCAACACTCATTTGCCCCAGTAATTTTTTAATGCAAAGCGGGTATTTATGGAATTTGAGTGCATCTGCAAAGCTATGTCCCAGATAAACATGCTCACCCCTTACATTAGTTTGTTCAAATAAAAAACGTTGTGTATAGTCTGTGTCCATAAACTTATAAAAGTTATTGAAAATATTAAAATTAAGTCTGTTATGTATTGATTTACAAAGTAATATTTTTTAATAGCACTCATTAACCGATAGTGTAAGTGTTTCCACATAACAGGAATGTCAACATTATCAAAATATAAATTACATCAAAATTTATCATCTGACAATAGATACCAATCCTACATAAATCCTATGGAGACAAGTTATCAAAAATTACCTGAAAGTGCAATTAATCAGAATATCTCATGCACAAAAGAATTGATCGTGTTGATTGTATTCAAATGATTATCTGCGCTAATTACCTTAAAAGGATTGACTGTGACACCAAAACGGATATTTTGATCAAAATACATAGAACTCCGGTATGCTTCAATTTTATATTTAGCTACAAAAGATTTTTTTATCTGAGGATTGACCAGATATGGTACAAATACTTTAAAAGCAAAAGAACTGCTTTTATCTTTTTATAGAATGGATCCTGAACAACCATCAATAACTAAATGTTAACCATACAAAGCACTTTTGTCTTCAAGCTTCTTTGGATTAATTATTTTGATATCATGAGCAGATGTATTAACTACTTTAAATATAAAATTCACAACTCCCAGGTTGCGATCTTTTTTTGAGGAAAAATGTTACCATCAGGTAATTATTTATTGTCACCGTTACCTTTATTGCAGATAATACAACAATGAAAAAAAGACAGAGTAATATAAAAAGATAATATTATTTCATTAAATATTTCTGTAAAATTATTAAAGTAATTTGTATTTAAATTTAAACCTAAATATTTTTTCTTAATGATAGCTAACGGATTGCAGACAAAAATTATTTTTAGTTATTCACTTTATTTCTTAATATTGCAGTTTCTTTTTACAAAAAAATCATTAACTAAAAACTTGTATTTTTCAAAAAAATAATAGTCCACAGCTTTTAATCCATAAACAGGGCTTACGCACCAAGAGAATCATTCTCATTTGGAGCTTCATATAATACTTTTTTGAGACTCAATCTGTGCATTTTAACTTCTAACTGACCGTTGATCAGTC
>JAPORK010000401.1 GCA_026710285.1 Endozoicomonadaceae bacterium
TTATAATAAATATCATTTGTTGATTGATGATCAGCAGATCAGTGATCGTACCGGAAATAAATTATCTGAAGTACAAAGTTTTTTCTGTCGTACTGAACAGGTTAACGGTTGTGCTTACTTTTCCTTTGCTGATTTACCTGTAACTTATAGCAAACCGATAAAAGTTATTACCATGCTGTGGGGAAACAGCACAGGTCCTCCTGCAACAACTACCGAAACCACCCGGTATGATCAACAAGGCAGAATGATCTCTCATACAGATGTTTTTGGTCGTTTAACAAAGGTGAGTTACTGCCCTGTCAATGGAGACGCAGCATGCCCTCCACAACCTCATGGATGGTTTTTTAGTAACTTCACAGAATCAGTTACTCTGTATCCAGCAAATGCTATAAAAATAACCACCTCTGTACTATTACCGGTAACTACCCGTAATTACTATCGCAAACAATTTAATCGTAGCGGAAATAATTATATTCTCGTACTGGAACACCAGGAACGGCAAGCTGGCAGCCAGAAAAAAATAATCACTCGTCGTTATTATCAGGATATAACTAATCATTTAACTTATGGATTACTAAAGCAACTGATTCTAACGGGTAGTCAGAAAAGTCCCTCTAAACTTAACCGTGTTGAGCAAGATTATTACTATATAAAAAGTACAGATGGTTACAGAAAAACAACTTATAGTGCTGTCAGGCTGAAAACCGGTAAAAAAAGACTATCTCCTGTTGTAACCACCAGTTTATTTACCAACCACGTATTACAAAGTGTTGACTCTTCAGGCAGGAATGCCGTTCGTTACCACTATGATCGCTGGGATCGTCTAGTACAAACTGATTTTATGTGGGGATCATTTTTTACAGCCAGTACATATTATCAATATATTGTTTCTCCTTTATTAAACCAGATCATGATTACTACTGTTAATAAGATTCAGCATAAAGTCATTTTTGATGGATCCGGACGACAATTAATGGACTACAGGGAAGCCATTTCAGTAACAGGAAAAGCAATGCAGGGAAAATGGATTTTAAATAGAAAAAAGACATATGACAAATATGGTCGGGCAGCAACCCGGTTTGTTTACATTGCTGATGTATCAAAAAAGGTAAATATTCTTAAAATAACAGAAGATTACGATGATTCAGGCAGAGTAACCCGTATTCATCTTCCTGATGGAGAAATGACTGTTACTTTATATGATGATGCTGATCGTTGTTTCATCAGCTATAAAAAAAGTACTCATGGAAGTCGTTCTGCTATTTCTGTAACACAAAGTAATGTGCTTTATAAACCAGTCAGACAGTGGGTAATTCCAGAAAATAATAAACCGTTACCTTCATTACATACGCTGTGTCTTATGCATGATCAGCAAATAGCATTATTCAGAGGTCATATTGCTAAAATGAGTTATGATCATTTTGGACGGTTGGTAACAACAACAGATACACTTAAACACTGTGTAGAAAAGCATTATAATGTTTTTGGACAACTAGCGTATGTCACTGATCCTGTTGGAAATAGTGTACACTATGTATATGATTTAACCGGACATGTTATTCAAACATGGGCTCATCCTGTCTCAGGTAGTAATTATTTGTTATCATCTGCTGAATATAATGCGGCAGGAGAATTATTATGGCAATCCGGAGAAGATGGAAAACGCACTACTTTCACTTATACCGAAGATGGTAAGCCTCTCTCTACAACAACACCTGCAGGTCACACGACTACAGTAAAATATGATATGTCAGGAATGCCTGTTGCTAAGTTACTGGATGGAAAACTTAAGTTACAAATAGGCTATAATCCTGTGACACAACTGATAACAAATCAAACTGATATTACCGGGAAAACTACTTTTATTTACGACGATGATTTTTTAATTCGAAAGCAGTTACATGTTGGTAAAAACAGTTATCCGGATTATCAGTTTAGATGGCAATATGATACAAACCGCCGCATTATAAGTGTGACAGATATTTCCGACAATAAAACACAAAGAGTGTATGATGCACTGGGAAGAATAGCACGGGTGCTTTATCAACCTCAGCATGGAAAGGCAGTATCACTATCTGTACCAGATTATGACGATTATTCCCGTACTATTGCAATAAAATATGGTAGTGGTATGTACAGAAAAATTCACTATGATGGTATGGGGCATCCTAATATTATTACCGATACATTAAATAATCAGATTTTATCTTACTGGTTATTTGACTATGATCCTCTTGATAACATTATAATGCAACAATACAAAACAAAAGAAGATAAAGCTGTATATCATTATCAGTATGATGCACTGAATAACCTTGTCAGTATGTTTTGCAGTGGTACAAATCAGAATGCTTTATGTCCAAGAGATACTGATTTTAAAGGTTCAGGACTAAAAAATGCCCCCGTGATTGTCCGGCAGAAATATTATTTTACCCGCTTAAACAGGCTTGCCAGTGTAGAGGAGACTTTACAAGATATATTGCGATCACAAACACTCAGTAAAATAATAACGTATCGCTACACTGATAATACAGCTCCTTTGCGTTTACAGAAAATTAGCACCAGCTGGAACTATTCTCCACAGATAACCCGACAATTTCATTATGATATTATGGGTAATATGATAACTGACGGTGAAAACAATCATATTCTTTATAATGCTTATAATCAAATTATTAAAGTATTACAGTTTGATGGACAACAAAGTGATTATACTTATGATGGGTTAGGAAGAGAAAGTGTAGAAAAAAGTACGCAGGGTATTAGTTATCTTATATATCGCAGAAATCATTTGATTAATGAAAAAATTAGTAGTCCCGGACAAACTGAGCATATTACTGGTTATCAGGGTGTTGCAAAAACAATTGACAGTTATGTTTATCAATATATAGAAAGTAATTACAAAGGAGATGTCGTTGGTTTATTAGTCAGATCAAAAAAAAATAATGATACATATAAACTTCAACAGACTAATATTTATAGTCCTTATGGTAT
>JAPORK010000361.1 GCA_026710285.1 Endozoicomonadaceae bacterium
AATTGTCTGAATTTACCTGTATTTACTGCTCTGTTCATCTGAAATTTTTGTTGGGGATTTGTGTATAAAAGACAGCCTTTAGGGAGGGGAGGATGTCAACAGTGAAATCACTGAGCTGATTACGATTTTTTTTATTATTGTTTTCATGATTTTACCTTTTTAATCAAGTTGAATGTAAACAGCTCTTGAATTACAGCTATCAGTTTGTAGAAGCGTATTTCAAAGGCTGTTGAGAATATAAGTTGTTTATCATCAATAATCCACAGCAATATTCGTGCTATTTATCACTATTAAAATTGAAGATTAAAGTTTTTTGCATACCTGACAGCCAAGTTTTTTGTTGGCATTCTGCAAAGAATTGAACTGCCAGGTGTAATACCATGTGCCATCTTTTAGTTTAATCTTAACGTTATTTAAATAACTTTTATCTACAGCAAATTGCTTGTCAGTTTTATTACATCGCCAGTACACTTTTTCTGTGTCAGTTATACCACTGTACCAGCAAGTTGTATCTTTGCCATTAGGGCAATATACATTATAATAATCAGGTTCTCTAAACTTGACTTTACATTTATCCTTATGCTTTGCAAAAACAGGTGAAATCATTATTAAAATGAATATACTGAATATAAGATTTTTTGTAATTATTTTCATTATTTATTTCCTATAAAAAATAGCTGTATTTGGTTGTATACCTCATTTATGATAAAAAGAATTTAGTATTACCGGGTTAAATAAGCAGATTAAGATCAGACATTATTGATTATTAATAATGTACCAAGAGACTTATATTATTGATTACCAAAATTACAGGTTAAAGGATCTCACCTACTTTGTTTCCAGGCTGTCGGTTTGCATCCTGCAAATAATTATGACATGTCGGAAAAATATACCATAGCAGTAATGGTATGTGTATTGTAAATCAATATAACAGATTTTCATAGGCACAACAGGATATTCTAAATTACATCGCGATGTTTTATAAATGTCAGCGACTACATTCAACATTGAGTTATATGAGTCCAAATAAGTATGAGGAAGTTATAACAAAATTAAAAAATGCTTCTTAACCGGATTGTAATAAAAAGGTTGACCATGTTAATTAAATGTTTTTAGCACAGATAACAGTGTAGCAGTATTAACTTTTAATTCAGATTGTCGCTGATCTTTTGATATATGCTGTAATTGTAACAACAGGAATTTTTTTTTGCAGACAGCCTTGCTATTTCAGTATCGACTAAATAATAAAAACTATTCATCAGCTCGACGGGTGCTTTCTGATGCTGAGTTAAAACATTATACAGATTAGCTGGTTGTTGATCTGAAGAGCGAGTGACTTCTCCTTTTTCAGAGGAAAGAGCATTACCTGCTAAAGTGAGTGTAAAGCCAAAAATTACAGACAGTATTACTGTAAATAATCTGCAACTACGATAATAAAAAAGCTGTTTGAACAGTAGTAAAAACTGGATAATTAATTTATTAGTTTTTTCATTGTCAGATACTATTTGGTTCATTATATACTCTTTTTGATTGTAAATTTTCTAATGAAATCTATGCAAAAAATTTTGCGAAAAAGAGTGTAGCAGTGAAATGAACAAGCAACGTAAATCCTGGTTACTATTTTTAGTAATACAACCCAATTTAGCTTTTCCTCCGCTACTATTTTGTTTGAGAATCATTCCAGACCGGGTCAAGATCTGATGACCATTCTTAAACTGTTGCCAACTACCCACTTACCCTAACAGCGCTGAGGCTACAATTGGTCCAATAGCTGGAATATCTTGTATTGCATGCGAGGGATTCAGTAGTATTCATGTTATTGTGTCGGTAAAAGTAAAAAACGCTCCGGATGAAGCGTTTTTTGTTATTGACTGAGTGATTGCCGGAAAATTACACCATAATTCCCATACCACCACCAGGTGCACCGGGTTGCTGAGGAGGTGGTGTCTGCTGTTGTGGGCTGTTCCCGGGAGATGCTGAGGACACCTGGCTGTCTCCTGAGCCAGATAATTCCGCAATAACCCACTCCAGGGTATTGACAAATTTTTCCAGTGTTGACTCAAAGGCACCATAGTCAAGTGCTGCAGACATTGAACGAATGAGAAGAACCTCTGTTTTATCATGATTCAATGCCATATATGCACCTTGCATGCTGTGATGTTGCAGATTGATAAACATGCCTTTATCAAGCAAAGCAAGTTTTTCAGCATCCTGCAAATGAGCCTCCAGGGCATGTGCAGAAGAAACGAATACCAGTGCTTCATCTTCTTCAAGATATTCAATATTGACAATCAGCTTATCATCAAAGCACAGTCCACAGGCTTTATGTTCGTTTAAAGCGAGTTCGCCAAGCCCGATACCTTCAGCAAAACGTTTGAGGTTTTCTTCTACATTTTGACGGTGAGACATTTAGTCAATCCTCCATGATTTCCATTTATTTAAATTATCAATTACCATCGAAGGTGTTTCCTTAAGTATACATAAAATTTTATAATCACCAGATTATTTTATTATGACTCAGGTATATTATGAAAAATTCAACCCTAACAACGTGGACTGAACAGCATATTTGTATGATGACAGAAGCATTAAAGCTTGCGCAAAAAGCTGCACAGGAAGGTGAAGTTCCTGTAGGTGCTGTCATTGTTTATCATGGTAAAATCATCGGTAGGGGGTATAATCATTGCATCGGGCTGCATGATCCTTCAGCACATGCTGAAATACAAGCTATCCGGCAGGCGGGTCTGTTTCTGAAAAATTACCGGTTACCCCACTGCGATCTCTATGTAACTATCGAACCTTGCACTATGTGTGCAGGTGCCATTGTACACAGTCGTATTCAAAATCTGTTTTATGGTGCAGATGAACCTAAAGCGGGTGTTGCAAAAAGTCAGCAAACTATTTTTTCGTCAGGATGGTTTAACCATAAGGTTAATGTTTGTGGTGGATTACTGGCAGAAGAGAGTCAGAAACTGTTACGGGACTTTTTTAAATTGCGACGAAAAGTAAAGAAATAATCGGTAGTGAAAACAAGTAAACAGAGGGTTAGTATGACCTTTTCCGCTGGATAAAATTTCAGAGCGTATCTTTTGTATGACAGAAAAATAAAATCTACACTAAAACCTGCGTATCTTCACAGTTTTCCTAATAGTAATTTTCCTCTGCTAAAAAGTTTTTAAAAGATTCATACAGAGTTTACATACTTTTAATATTATGATAAAAAAGAAACACTTAGTTTGTATGTTATACCATCAACTATTTATTCTATAAAAAAATGAGAGAATATTATGGCTTTAATTAATATGGACTTCCATCCCCCCTATGAAAATTTTCCTGCAGCAGAAGTGATATCAGTATCAGGAAACAGAGAGCGGGAAGAAATGAGACGATTAAAATCTGAACAACAACGACAAGAGGCCAAAGAAAAGAGAGAGGCGCGAGAAGCGGAAAGACGAGCAAAAGTTGAAGAAAGACGGCAAGAGGCTAAAAGAAAACAGCAAGAGTGGGAAAGCAAGAAGAGACCATAAATTAAAGTAGGACCTGCGTGAGGCAAAATGGCAAAGAAGTGAATATGCAAGGGACTGGAGCAGATCAAACTAAAAGAGCAGTGTTCTTTTTGCTACTTGTCCCTCTTTGTGAATCAACCTGCAGGCAAAAGCTTTTTCTCTGCTCCGGATTGATACAATGGTTGTAAATTATCATTGCAAATATTTTCTAAAATAAACGACTTAATCAAATGGTTCCGTCAGACGTTGATAAGACTAAATTTGTCACAGCTATATTTATAATGTGTTGATAATTTATCATTGGGTAGTTGTATTCATGATTATAGCTAAAGATGACCACATTGATTATGATAATATAAGACCATAAACTAATAACAGGAAGGTTTGCCAGTGTAACAATTATATAGTTAATAGCATTTTTGTTATTGTTAAACTAAAATCAGATGCCGTATTCTTTTTTCTCTGTGCTACTTCATCTCTGTGTTACCCGGTGAGACACCAGACCTGTTAAGTCTGGTGAAATTATTTTGTTCTGACTATTTTGGATGAATACTTAGTAGTGCTGCTCCTAACGTCCAGTCAACAAGGATATCATTAATCTTTTTGATCGGATGTACGGTCATATTTGAGTTAATACCATAGCCGTTAGTTAAAAGATTACTATAATAAGCACCATCAAAACAATAATGGTATAAATAAGGATCATTAGGATATTTTTGTTGTGCTTTTTTCCATTTAATAGTGCAGAACGCAGCTGCTTTTTTCTCAAAATTACTGAGAGTCATTTTAGAACTGAAATTAAAAGGTTCACTGTTTGCTATATAATAGAATGCTCCCAGCAGATATAGAGGGGTGTTTCCTAATAGGTTTGCAACAGGCTGAACTTTTGCTACCTCTGTGACCAGAGGTTTATTATCAAACTTACACTGAGCATAATTACCGTCTGTAGTTGTTTTGTTTGGTATGATATAGTCGGGAAGAAAACAGTGATTATCATTAGCAAATTGTGCACGGGAGAGACTCTCACCAAGCCCAAGATAGCTGTGTGAATAAATAGTATAGTGCTGCCCATTAAAACTAAATTTGTACAGGTCTTTTTGTAAAGCCTGTGTATATTTACTGATTGCAAAAGCAATTTGTGTAGAGGCGCCTCCCATTTCTGCAATACCGCTGGTTTTTGTAGTACCAGATAAGGTGCCTTTGATATAATTCAATGCTACCCATGCATAAACGCCTTCCATTTTTCCGGTAATGGTAACAGCAGAAACAGAAGTCGCCTGATACCCATTATCAGTCAGAACAGTTATTACATCATCCTCTAATTGTATTTGTTGTTCATGGGATAGTGTTCGCATACCAGCCGTGGCCATCAGTTGAACACTCACTTCTTGTTTAATGATTTTATTCTGTTTCAGTGTTTTAGCCAGTGCGGTTGTCAGTGGCTTAAGATAAGCGTTTATCTGACCTTGAGAGGTTCCTGCAAATGATGCAAGACCAGGGTTTATTTTAGCACTGGAAACAGGAATTTCTTTCACAACAATTGTTTTTTGGGCAGATACTTCAAATAAATGAATCCTTGAACCGGTGCTGCCTGCATCAATAATGCTGATATAGCTTGCATGAGTAATATTATAAAAAAATAAATAGATCCATGCAGCTAGTGAAACAATAAAAAGTTGAATAAATAGTTTTTTTTTCATAATATTTCATCTTGATTTTGATTGAAAAAAATATTTATGCATCACAAAAAAAGCTATACTTTTATGGTTTATATTACCATACAGATTATACACTCTTTACACAGTATTTACCTAAAAACAATTAAAAAAATGTGTAATCAATTCCCGTTAATGAGAGAGAAGAAAAATATAAATTTATTCTTGCAAACATTCTCCAAAACAAACGACACAATATAAATATTTAGTCAAAGGTTGGTAAAGTTAAACTTATGTCTGCTATATTCATAATATGTTAATAATTTATCTTGCAGGGAAGCATGGTGATGGGTCAAAAAATCAATGATAATCCCGGTTCAATCCACAGTAAAAATATGCTCGTTGGCACAGAGAACACTCAGGCTGATAAAAAAATCATCACATCAGTGGGTAAAGCTTCAACAAGAAAAGTCAGTGTACCTCCGAATGTTGCACCTGTATTAAGTACGAAACAGCAAGACAATAATAAAATAACACTACCTTTAGCTGAAAGAGCATGCTCAATAGTATCTGCTGAAAATGAAAACGCATTTGAACTTGGTGAAGTGTTGAGTAAAGGAACAGGAAATACGATTTATGCGTTGAAACAGGTCGGAGAGCAAGAAAGTTCTTTTTTGTTTAAAACAAGAACAGAGTCGGAAGAAGATGATGAAGAGCTAAATCTATCGCTTTATCTGACAGAAGAAGAAATAGAAGCTATCAAACCAGCCAGTGAGTGTGGTGTATCGATTGTTGAAAAACAAGACTTGCAAGAGGAAGTTGATGACCTGCAACGAGAAGTATTTGCACATGAAAATATGCGTGATCATCCTAATATTGCAAAATGCCATGGTTTGGTAATGATTGATGGTAAGACGGGATTATTACTGGAACGTGTGAATGGTCCGGATTTAGATGAGGTTGACATACAGTTAAAAAAATTACTTCACCAGGATCGCAGTACAGTCATTTCCGAAGAAAATCAGCATATCTACTGGGGCGTTCATCAGGAATTACTAAAACAAATGTGTCAGGGGGTAAACGCTGCACATCAGGATGGTATTATTCATGGTGATCTGAAGCCTGATAACATGTTACTGAGTATTCCAAAATCTCCGGGAGAAAAACCTGAATTGAAACTAATTGATTTTGGTTATTCTACAAAAAATGGAGAACAACAACCCACGGGGCATGAACTGTTTGCTGCACCTGAATCCATGGTGGCACGTCTTAATGGTGAAACGGTTACCGCTAGACCAGCTCTTGATAGTTTTTGTATCGGTGCAATGCTTGGTGAATACCTGAAAGATGTCGCTGGTCTTAATCAGACAAAGCAGAAAAGTGAACGGCTTGCTGCCCATCTCAATCGTTATAAAGAGTATGGAGGAGAGCTGGATTTAGAGGCAGAAAAGGGAATGTTACATATTGAAAAAGCACCACCATTTATTTCTGAGAGTGAAGAAAAAGAGATACTGAGTAAAACATCAGAACGATTGCAGCCTGTTGTTCAGGACGCAGTAGCGCTGTGTAATGCTCTGACTCATGCTGACAAAGAGCAGCGTATGAGCGTTGAAGAAGCCTTGTCTGCTGATTTTTTTAGCAAAACTCTGCTTGATGAAAAATTCTGGCTGAGCAGGGAGAACATGAAAAAAATTCACAAGAAGTTGACAAGTTTAAACAATCACCCTATGCCGCAGGAACCCGGAGTTTTAAGTGGCGGGTAATTATAAAAGCAGAACATCCTGAAAAAGAGATAATCGATGATTTGTTGATTTAAACTGGATTTGCCTTTCAGCTTGTAAGCTGAAAATTCTTTGTACTGATTTTTTTCAGCTCACAAACTGGCAAAGATAATCCTGAATATTATTAATAAGATTTGCATTAAATATTTATTAAAATCATTTTAGGGTATTTTTTTGAGGATATCCACAGAACATGGTTGCCGGAAATACGCAACGCTATTAGAATGGCTACCAATAAAACACCATTTTTTTCCGGTTGTAGAAGTACAGTTAATTACACCATCAAGACCTTTGCATTGTTTTCCACAAGCACTAAAATCAAACCCGTTACAATGGGGTCCTCCGAACGTCCATCTGTTGTGTATTTTCAGTACATGTACTTGTGACAGTATTATATCATTAAAAGTTACACTATTATCTGAAGCATCCAACCCCTCAAATGTTAAAGAACCCTGAAATGCAAAATTAACGTTATAAAGAATTGCTCCAACAAGGTGATTCCTGGCATCTTGTTTAGACAACATACTATTATGTATACATGAAAGGTTATCTTTGTCATTATGCCTTCCAGCTTTTATAGTAAGCGTTGTTGTTGGACCATCATTATGACTGCTTATCTCATCTCCATCATTCAAATCATAAGGTTGATCTTTAATGCAGTGCTTTAAAGAAGTAAATTTTATAGGTCGGTCTTTTTTATTTTTGTTGAACATATAAGTAAAATCATTAAAATCAACCTTATTGTCTCTTGTTTTTTTTGCGTTGACATTCAATGTTAATATAGTGGCTAAAAAAGCCAAACAAAGGTAGTGAATTAAATTTTTTTTATGCATACTTATCTCTTTTATTATTTTTATTAGTTATTAGCTAAATGATATTGTTATAAGTGAAAAAAACACGACCAAATTTTTGTTTTTTTTCTGCTTTACGCTGTTAATTACAAATAGTTATTTCTAATTATCAAACTGTTTGGCAAATTCAGTATAGACCAAAAAAATTAATAATTATATTTATTTTATTTATGCTATACATCAATAACGATGTTTGATAGCTGTTTTATATTCGAATAATCAATATTTCAGAAATACAATATTTTTGACGTCTACTACAAATAAAAATAAGCCCGGATCTTCATTTTTTTGGTATATACTGCTTCTGCTAAGCAGATTAGCAATAATAACTATTTAAAATTATAGAGATACTCATATAACTGACAAATTGATATAACAGGAAATAATTATTTTATCTGATTTTTTACTGACAACAATTAACTGATAATACAAGACAATTATAATATTAAATATCAGAGAATATCTTTTATGTGGAAGAAAAATAAAATATACGTTGTAGTCATTATCATATTTACTGTACTGGTTATAACCCATGTGCAGGCTGGAAAAAAGCAACCGGATGAGGAGTCATCTTTATCGAAAGGAACAGCATCTTACTTTCTTGATTTAAAAAATTATTTCGGTCAGGAATTATCGCGACCAGACCATATTCCTACGGTTAAAGCTACTTTTGGTCTTTCTGATATTCGGACATCATATTTTCATAATGGCTGGATAGGTATAGAAGGTTTTCCACTCATTCACCCTTATAAAACAGACAAAATAAAACCAATCAATGAGACTGGTAGCAAAGCAGCAGCGGATCATGATGTTTTACCGGAATTATTTGCCAAACCTAAGAAAAAATCATCAGCATGGATTCATTTATTAGCAGAGCTAGATCCCAAATTTGTTGTATTGCCTGAAAATGTCACTGCTCTTGATAGTACACCTGATACTATTAAAGTTGTTATTATGTCTACACCATGGGATGTAGAGACTGCTGCAAGCTATCATCCGCAATATATGATTTTTGCAGATATCTTGCAAGCTGAAAAGAATCAAAGTGAGTGTATTAAGTGCACAGAAAAACTTGAAGTTGCCATCACATCCAATACCCACAAAATTTATTTTCAACAGCACCGGTTTGCAAAAAAATATATTCCCGTTACGTTTGAAGCGGTACATCGGTATGCTCCTGATAGTACATCTTTCTCATCAGATAATTTTGCTACCATTGTTTTTGAAGAAAATTTAACATTACAAAATATTAGTGCATTAGAAAACGGCAGTTTTTGGGTGGTTCATAAAAAAGATCAGAAAAAAATAGCAACACTTTTCTGGATTATCAATGATCAAGATTTAATAAACAGTTTAGATTTAATGACTGTAGTTCCGGGGCAAAAATTCTCAAACCTGATAAGAGCTTTTGGAAGTGAAGAGTGGGGAGAAACAGGTATGAGTCTTCATAACATGATTCACTGGCATAGACCTGAGATTAAACGGGAAAGTAGCAGTAATAAAGCATCGCATAGTAATTCTGGTGAAAATTTAAAAGATAAGCAGCTACAGCCGTCATCACCGGAATGTTTGGAAGCGTATTCACTTTTAACTATAGATGGTTTAATCGGCTCCAAAAAGCCAGATTATGATATGGAAAAAAATGAAACAGCACTACATTTATCTGATACCAGAGATGACCATTTTTCTGGAGAAGATTGTATTGATTTTTTTCTGCCATTTTCATTAACAGAAGCACAGCAGGCGTTTTTCATAACTTCAATGCAAAGAGAAGATCTTGTATATCATCCTGCTGAAACGAATTGCCGCAGTATTTTTCAGGCCATGGCAAACATAGCCAATTATAATCAACTACTTTCATTACAACAACCAAGGAGAAACTTAATCGCAGCAAAGAGATTGATACACAACAGTTACGATATTGCAAAGACACTTAAGCTGGCACTACAAAAACTATACGAAAAATTAAAGAATAGAAATAGTAACTTATCATTAACAGATGAAATAATTACATTATTTACAACCAATTCTGACTCTGGAGTTGTACTATTCAATACTATTAAAAAAATGTTAACATTCTGTAATAGTTTTTTAACGTTATCTACAGAAAGTTGTATTGTTGGTGATCAATGTATTACACAAATGTTTAATCTTTTTGCATTCCTTTATGGTGTCCACATAAATAACTATACA
Source organism: Endozoicomonadaceae bacterium (assembly GCA_026710285.1). GTDB lineage: Bacteria > Pseudomonadota > Gammaproteobacteria > Pseudomonadales > Endozoicomonadaceae > JAPORK01. The sequence goes on from JAPORK010000361.1 coordinate 9,987, forward strand.
CACTTTGAAGATATAGTACCTAAGCACCTTTACAGTTCATCACCTGATGGTAATTATCCTCTGCTGAAAGACCTTTTAAAAGACCATATAACAACAATGTCTGTTATCAGGGATGAGCAATATATTGTGGCTTTTTATTTTAAGGAAAAAGATTGTTTTGTATACAGTACTTGGTTAACCTGTGAACAGGCGAAAAAAATACAAAAAACTTTAATTGATTTAACTCAGGACAGCACCACATTATTACATGATATAAGTGCTTCACCACGTGTTCAGTCTGTAATAGCTAAGATAACCGGACTAATAAACATAGAAACACTACAATACTGGGTTTTACAAGGGTATCAGGAGCCAGAAGAATAATTTTCTTTAGAAGGTGATAGTCAGACTGTTTAACGTCAATTCACTGCAACTGCGTTATGTTGTAAAAGAGGGTGATCATTTTCGCAGTTGCACAGTTGCAGCGTCACTAATCAGGTTTATCACAGTAAGATGCAGTAAATAATAAATAGTTCGTCGTGAAGCAGAAAAGTGATTCATCTAAAAGAATTCTGGAAAAAATAAACCATATGCACTTTTTGCTTCTTTGTTCTTTTCCACGAAGCAACCTGCAAGTATCAGATTTTTATCTGATGTAGACTGATACAATAGTTATAAATTATTATTGCAGATACTCCCTAAGGCGAACGACAGAATAAAATAATTTAGTCAGATAAAATTTATGATAAAATACTGTTTTTGACGTGTATTATAAATAAAAATAAATCTGTGTATTAATTTTTTTGGTATATACTGCTTCTGCTAAGCAGTTCAGTAGTCATAAATAAATAACTATCACAAATTATCGATATGCTTACAACAATATTATTTACATCAATCTGCTAATAAAGAGAATAAAGAGAATAAAGAGAATAAAGGATATGAATATAAATAAAAAAAGTTTAATGCACAGCACTTTCTATTATTTAATTTTTTCGATAGCTCTGTTGGTAATCAATGTCAGACACGCTATGAAAAATAACAAGGTTTGCCGTGAAGATCTGTTCGGAACTAAAGTTCAGCCAACACTGTTTTTGTTAATAATGCTCAGAACAGCCTTTAATAACTCGCAGGTTACACAACAATTAACACATTGATTTAGCAAGGTTTTTGGTTTTCAGTTGTTGCAGCATAAATTCTTTTTAAATCAACCTTTTAAGAAGGGTCAGGCTGTTAACTGATAATACAAGACAATTATAATATTAAATATCAGAGAATATCTTTTATGTGGCAGAAAAATAGAATATACGCTTTATTTATTATCATATTCACTGTATTGATAATAACAGGTGTGCAGGGCGGGAAAAAAAAATCGCACAAATTGTTAAAAAGTAGCTTTTCATTTAAGGCAGCAGAGTCTTACTCCCCTGAGTTAAAAAATTATTTCAGTCAGGAGTTATTGCAACCAACCCATATTCCTATAGTTAAAGCTACTTTTGGTCTTCCTAATATTGAAACATCATACTTTCATAATGGTTGGATTGGCATAGCGGGTTTTCCAATCATTCACCCTAATGATATAAACGATATAAAAAGTATCAACAAAATAGAAAGAATAAATGATACCGGTGATGAAAAAGCAGTGAATTATGGTGAATTAAAGCAATTACTTGCTGAATATGAGAAAAAATCATCAGCATGGATCCATTTATTAGCCGAACTTGATCCAAAGTTTGTTGTATTGCCTAAGAGTGTCACTCGTCTTGGTGGTACACTTGATTCTGTTAAAGTCGTTATTATGTCCACACCATGGGAGACAACCACTGTTGCAAACTATCATCCCCAATACATGATTTTTTCAGACAGATTAATAGCTGACAAGGATAAGAGTCAGGATCCCTGTATTAAGTGCACAGAAAACCTTAAAGTTACCATCAAATCCGGTACCCATAAAGTTTATTTTCAGGAACGTAAAGCTACAAACAAATATATCCCATTTAAGTTCGAAGCAACATATCAGAGTGACCTTAATGCTACTGATTTCAGATCAGATAATCCAACTGCTATTCTTTTTGAAGAAGATACAGTATCACAAAATATCAGTGCATTAAAAAACGGCAGTTTTTGGATGGTTCACAAACAAGGTGAGAAAAAAACAGCAACGCTTTTCTGGATTATCAATGACCAGGATTTAGTAAAAAATTTAGATGAAATGACTTTAATTCCTGGGCAAAAATTCTTAAATCTGGCAAGAGCTTTTGGAGATGAAAAGTGGGGAAAGCCTGGTTCTAATTTTCGTAAAATGATTGCCTGGAATAAACTTGAGGCTAAACAAAAAGGCGTTAGTAATAAAGAATCGTATTGTAACTATTCGGCAAAGAGTCCACAGCCATCATCATCTGAATACTCACAATTGTATCCAATTTTAACTATAGATGATATAGTTGCTCAAAAAAGACCAGATTCTGATACTGAAGAAAATACAAAAATACTGCATTCGTCTGGTAATGAAGGAAATAACGCTGTTGGAGAAGATTTCATTGACTCGCTGCCACCTTTATCAACAGAACAACAACAGCAGCTTTTTATAAGCTTCATGCGAAAAAATGGTCTGATACATCATCCTACTGAAACCACTGCACGCAGTATTTTTCAGGCCATGGCAAATATAGCTAATTATAATCAGTTACTTTCATTACAACAACCAGAAAGAAGTTTAATCACAGCGAATAAGTTGATACACAACAGCTATGATATTGCAAAAACACTTAAACTAGCACTGCAAGAATTACACGCTAAATTACAAAACGTCAATAGAAATTTATTATTAATAGACGAAATGATTACATTATTTACAACAGATACCAGACCGGGAATTACACTATGCCAGACCATTGATATAATGGTAAAATTCTGTGACGCTTTTTTAACTTCATCTTCAGAAGGTTGCCAGCTTGGTGACCGATGTGTTATGAGAATGTTTAATCTCTTTGCATTGCTTTATAATGTAGACGTAGATAATTACACACTTTCTGAAAATATAATACCGGCGAACTTTTACAATTCACCAGATGGTCATTATCCTCTGATAAAAAAACTTTTAAAAGACCATATAACAACAATGCCTGTTATAGAAAATGAACACTATATTGTCTCTTTTTACTTTAATCAAAAAGATTGTTTTGTCTATAGTACTTGGTTAACCTTTGCTCAGGCAAAAAAAATACAACAAACGCTAATTGACTTAACGCAGGATAGTTCAAAATTACTACATGATATAAGTGCTTCACCACATGTTCAGTCTGTAATAGCTCGGATAACCGGATTTATCAATATAGAAACACTACAATTCTGGTTTTTGCAGGGATATATACCACCGGGGAGATAATTTTCTTCCAGGGTAATTTTTAACGATTAAACTTCATTCTATCGCAACTGCTGTAAGAAATGGTTATCTATTACAGCAGATGCACAACTATATAATAATAAGAGTCGTATTTGATGAGAGTACCAACCGATAAAATACTTTTTTGTTTGATCTTTTCTTTGTTACTACATTCGTTGCAATCAGTTGCAGGATATAGAAATAACACAAAACCAGTACCCATCACGTATCATAAAGCTCAGTCTGCTGAAGAAGCTTCAACTACCGGGGAGCGTTGCGATGAGTCACCAGAAATTGCCTCAGTAAACACAGAGCAGTGTCCAATATCGCAGGATAAAGTGGCAACCAATGCTGTAGCAAAACAAAAATACCTGATGGATGCTATCACACAGTGCCACTGGGATAATTTTGAATGGGTTGAGCTCAGACATCATCTATTCCACTATATGTTTAACCTGAAAAACACGGTTTGGTTTCCAATTAAACTGACGGATGACAATTATCCTGTGTTTATGGCGTTACAGCGGTATAAGGTTCAGTTTCTTGAGATGACAAAGGGAAGAGATGGGGCGAAAATTATAAACAATATTACCGTAAAAATTATGGAAACCAGCCATTTACCCGAGCACGAAGCTTTCTTTTTAATATTTGAAGCGATTCTAAATCATATACCGGCAGAAGAAAGAGCGGTTCATCCAAATGGTATTATTATTGAACAACTTGAGCAGGTCAGTTTAAATTATGATGGAGAAAATTATCAACCTCCGGTATTTGATATACAAAAAGATGAAATTGTGCAATTTATTATTACCAATCCACAAAAATATTTTCCTGCAGATATAGTAATGAAAAACGCTGCAATCATGAATACTCAGTTAGCTAATGTACCTGATGTATTGGCACAACTGCTGGCGTTTGATACCGGTCTTGCACAACCTGACAGCACTAAAAACTCAGATACAATAACGGCTGCCGCTTTTATTAATGCGTATCCTGCTAAGGATCAATTCCAGGTCCTGACATGGTTGGTTAGTAAAAGGTTTGACTATGTGAAAACAATGGAGGGTGGTTTTTATCAGGGAGAAACCCGGTTGCGTAATATTGTAAAGGCAAAAATGCGTGGACAACATTGCGAGGAAACACAACGAACGGCACTGGCTCTGTTGGCTATCAATTACTTTGGTTTTAATTACCTGACTGATGATGATACAACCATCAGAGTAACAGCAAACTCAGATCCGTTATACGGTTTTGCAATCAGACAAAACACCAGGTTAAGGACGCATGAATTGAAAAAATTAGCACATATTCCTGATATCTGTAATAACCTTGAATCAATTAGTCGACAAGCAGATTTTTATACGGGTTGTTATCTGCTAACCAGAGGCTTCCGAGTTTTAGGTGCCAAAGAGGCTTATCTGTTGCTTGCTAAAATCAGAGCAAAACACAAAGCAAAAACTATCTCTTTACTGACAGCAATTTTTAAAGAGTTGAACTTAACTGATGCGCTGATACAATTAAGAAATATTGGATATGTCCCTGTAGATAGTTATTAATGCAGCGCATAGGTGGTCGTAGCAACTATGCACAGAACAAGATATTTAATACCTTTGTACAAGTGATCAGTTTCTGTCCGGACTTGGTATTTTGCAACACTTATGAGAAAACCCGGGACAGGAATAATATAATAACTCAGACTTATATCATACCGTTACCTGTTTTTCAGGAAGTATGAGAGTTGCCTCTGTTTTGGATTGGGGTTTAACATCCTGGTCAAAACAGGTGACTCTCACTTTAATTTCATATCAGAGAGGTACTCCGGTGGAGAAATTTCCAATTATTGACACACATGTTCATCTGTGGAACCCTAAACAGCTAAGATACCCATGGCTCGATAAAGTGCCTGCGCTTAACAGACCTTATCTTTTGAAAGATTATATTTCAGCCAGCGGTGAATTAGCCATTAAATCAATGGTCTTTATGGAGTGTGATGTACATATGGATGATGGTTTAAAAGAGGCAGAATGGATTACCGAACTTGCCAAAACGGAACCTAAAATTAAAGGAATTGTTGCATATGCACCGCTTGAAAGAGGTGAACAGGCTGAACCTTTTATTGAAAAGCTGGCAAATAATCCGCTTGTGAAAGGTTTACGCCGACTTATCCAGTATGAAAGCACAGATTTCTGTATTGAACCGGAGTTTGTGAGTGGTGTCAGGATGTTATCTCGTTATGGGTTAAGTTTTGACATTTGTATATTTCATCCGCAATTGTCCAACACAATTCGGTTGGTAGAGCAGTGTCCAGATGTTCAGTTTGTTTTAGATCATATTGGTAAACCTGATATAAAGAACCAACTGTTTGATCCCTGGAAGCAGGAGATTAAGAGGCTTGCAACGTTGCCAAATGTATGCTGTAAAATATCGGGTATGGTAACAGAGGCTGATTTTAAAACCTGGATGCCTACTGACTTGCAACCTTATATTGAACATGTTATCACCTGTTTTGGTTTTGATCGGGTCATGTACGGAAGTGACTGGCCTGTTGCTACACAAGCGAGTAGTTATCTGCTGTGGTTCCGGACATTGAAAAATGCAGTATCTGGTTGTTCTGCTGAAGAGCAGCAAAAACTTTTTCAAAGCAACGGGAGTCGATTTTATCGACTTAATTCATAAAAAATTTATCTGTTTAAACAGGCAGATATTGCCATCCTGCTTTTACTCTTTGTTATACGCCACCTTATAAAAGACCATGATCTTAAAGTTTAAAGTATTGCTGAGATAAAACAGCATTATTTAAATTGTAAAGCTATTATAATGGCTATACAATTGGTGAATAATTTTACACATTAAAACACAGATAAAAGAGGTTTGTCGTGAAGAAATCAGCAATTAAACTCATTAGTTTTCCAACTTGTCCGTATGTTCAGCGATCAGTTTTTTTTATGCAATATCTTGAGTTAGAATATGCACTTGAATACATTGATCTGCAAAATAAACCCGACTGGTTTACAGAGATTTCACCACTGGGTAAAGTACCCGTTTTGCTTGTTGACAATACGACGTTGTTTGAATCTCATGTCATTCTTGAATACCTTAATGAGACGCAGGGTCACAATATTCATCCCACTGATCCACTGATAAAAGCCAGACATCGTGCACTGATGGAACTTGCTTCAGTTATGTTAGGCAGTGGCAGAATGATGTTAACAGCACCAGATCAGGAAGCGTTTACTGAGCGTAAAAACAAGTTATTTAATCAGTTAGCCTACCTGGAACAGCAGGTAAAACAAACACCTTATTTTTGTGGTGATACATTGTGTTTGCTGGATTTTTCTTTTGCACCCATGCTGCAGCGTCTGCTGTTTACGCAAAAGTATTATGTAGCTGAGTTATTCGATGCAGCACCAAAAGTAAAACACTGGGCAGAATCACTGGTTGCTTTGCCTGCATTTAAAGCCTCTGTTCCTGAAGATATGGAGCAACGCTTTGTTAATAAAACCAGCGGCAATGGTGGGTTTATTGTACAAAAATGAGGTCTATGCCATTTGCAATGCATGCTAATACTTTGCAGTTGAATATGTACAAACTATCTTAGCATTGATTAAATCGGTAACCCGGGGTGCTATGAATAATCCATTACTCATGAGTACACTCGGTGCGTTGATTTTGCCTTTTATCCCGGTTATGAGAACCGGGTTTTCTCCGCATTTAACGACCTTTTGTGAATGTATAATGGTTAGTAAGCTAGCCCTGCTTCTAAACGATTCATTGCTTTTTCCAGCATTGCAACAGAATAAGTGAAAGAAAGCCTTAAATATCCCGGAGAACCAAATGCACTACCCGGAACCACGGCTATACCTTTATCAAGTAATGCTTCTGCCAGTTCAGTATCAGTAGAGAGTCCATGATTTTTTATGACTTCATCAACATTTGGAAAGCTGTAAAATGTACCATCACTTTCTAATACACGAACCCCTTTCATCTCCTGTAAACGTTTGACTAGGTAATCGTGGCGTTTTTTAAATTCTTGTAACATGTTGGTCACACAGTCCTGCGGTCCGTTTAATGCTTCAACTGCTGCTGCCTGAGCAACTGAACATGGATTAGAGGTGCTTTGAGACTGTATTTTAGTCATGGCTTTAATTAACCATTCAGGACCGCCTGCATAACCGATACGCCATCCTGTCATAGAATACGCTTTAGATACACCATTTAAAACGATGGTACGATGTTTTAATTCAGGGCAGACCATTACAATATTAGAAAAGGATTTTTCTTTCCAAAAGAGATGTTCATAAATATCATCTGTGGCAATCATCACATCAGGATATTCAAGTAACACATTCGCCAGTTGTTTTAACTCTTCTGCACTGTAGCTAAGACCTGATGGATTAGAAGGGCTGTTTAAAAAGACCAGACGTGTTTTTTTTGTAATTGTATTTTGCAGTTGTGTGGCAGTTATTTTTAAGTTAGCCTGCATATCGGTTGGAATTAAAACCGGCACCCCCTCTGCCAGTAGTACCATATCAGGATACGAAACCCAGTAAGGTACAGGAATAATGACTTCATCTCCCGGATTAATAAGTGCCTGCAATAAATTGAAAATAGATTGTTTACCTCCGGTTGAAACTAAGACTTCTGCTGGTGTATATGATAACTGGTTGTCACGCAGAAATTTATTGATGACGGCTTGTTTTAAAATCGCCGTACCACCCACTGGTGTATATTTTGTTTCGCCTGCATTTATTGCAGCAATTGCTGCCTGTTTAATATGTTCAGGTGTATCAAAATCAGGTTCACCAACGCCCATGCTGATAATATCATGTCCTTTTGCTTTTAATGCAGTAGTACGGGCATTGATAGCCAGTGTGGGTGAAGGTTTAACTTTTTGCACCCGATGTGCTGTCTGCAATGTTGGCATATGTATCCCCCGGATTTATGTTATATGAAAAATGGTTATATCATTACAGCTGATTTTTTCGGTTGTATGGAGAGCTGAGTCCTTTTAACAAAAACAATCACCTGTATTGATAATATCACAGATTTTTTTTTTGACTAATATGCCTGCCATTGGGTTACAGCAACCTGTTAACAACTTTACTCTTTTATTATAATCTTAAAAGCCTGATCATCTATAGTGATGTTGATTTGTAGTATGAAAGGGTGAAAATATTTGTTACAAAATCCGGTTATTCTTCAGTTTGTACAAAATATAACCAGTAATTTTTTACAAAAATGAGATATTTGCAAGTTTGTTTGATTTATAAGTGTGTTGTGTCAGAATTATGTGTACCTGTATCTATATATCCAAAGTATGCTGTCTGTTATTTTTGTCACTGCCATTCTTTTTCCGTTATACCTGCCAGCATATATGCTGTTAAATAATGGTCAGTATTTCTGAACAGGTGTAAAACTTGTGCATTAATTCAATGGTGCAAAGGTAGCTCTATGTTCATTTGGTATCACCAGCAAACGAAATGGTACGACTTCTTTTGCAGAGTAGACATTTTTTTTATCGTCTTTTTACCGTGGATAGTAGCCTGTAAAGCGATACAAAGCAGTGAAGTTACTGCTAATAAAAGCAGTAAACCAGTCACTACTTTAAAAAAGACAAAACATCTGTTACAAAGTGACCGTGGAAATACAATGGCATGGTCTAATGCATTTAATTTTACCAGGCAGTGGAATACACGGGTAGATCCGCGTACAGGAACACTAAATGCACATATTAAAGCCGGAAGCTTATTGAGTAACTCCGGGCATGGTCCTGATATTGATCTGGAAGTTAATTATAACAGCAATGCAATAGCAAATCCGGATGGGCTTGGATATGGCTGGAGTTGGAATTTGACTCATTTTAATCCGGTCACTAATCAGCTGATTACATCCACAGGACAAAGTTTTTATTTGCAAAAAAAAAGTAGTGGGCAATGGGTGCCTTTATATCATAAGCTTCAGGATATCTGTATCACCGGTAACAAGAAGACACACTTTGTAATTACTTACGCCAACGGATTACGCGAAACGCTTAACCATGCAGGTTATGAAGTTATTTTGGAGCAGCAAAACGGATGGTGTGTACGTTTTGTTTATGTGCCAGGGACACATTTATTACACTATGTAGTGGATGATGAAGGGCATAGTATTTTGCTACACTATCACATAAATGATATCATCGTTACCAGCAAAGCAAGTGAAGGTCAGCCTGTTTCCATCTCACTCAGCAAGCAGCACGGTGAACTATACCATGTTATCCTACCTTTACAGCAGACGCATCCATCCATTGACCTCCATTATGCAGGACATCTGATAACCGGTCTTTATTATCCAACGGGTTTAAAAAAAACATTTACTTATAATTGTAAGGATGAGATGAAAATTCCGGTTTTATCTGCCAGTCAATGGCATAGCTTGTGTGTTATTTCCAGAATCAGTGTTTTTCCGGGTGCCGGACAACCAACAATGACAGTGAGTTATCACTATTCACAAGCTAATAAGGATGAACATAATTATCTTGGGTTTAATGCCAATTTATCTGCTATTCGGCGTGTTTTCAGAGATATTTTGTTTGAAGCGCCTGCAAATTATACTTATCAAACCGAAGAAGATAATGGTATCGTCCGGGAAATTCGTACTTACAATAAATATCACTTATTAATTAATGATGAGAAAATAAGTGATCACAACGGACAAAAAATTTCAGCAGTCCATACTTTTTTTTGTCGTCCTGATCGACAGGATGGTTGCGCTAATCTTACATTTGCAGATTTACCGGCTGCTTACAGTAAACCACTTAAAATCATTTATAGTCTTTGGAGTTCGTCCTCTGTTCATCCTGCTGTTAGTACAGAGACAATGGCTTATGATCGTCAGGGACGTATTATCTGGCAAAAAGATACTTTTGGTCGTTTAAAAAAAATAGGTTATTGTCCGGTTATAGGTAGTGTGGCTTGTCCTGTATCTCCTGCTGGCTGGCCGGTTAATACTTTAAAACAGTGGTTAACAATCTATCCTGCTAAAATAGCCGGACAACAGACACCACCTGCGGTGATGGTACATAATTATTATCGCAAAATGTTTAATCATACAAAACATGGGTATACAGCGGTACTGGATCATCAAAGACAGCAATCGCAACAACAGTATACCAATACACAGTATTATTATTATCAAAATACAAATGATACATTTACCTACGGATTATTACGTAAAATTCGTATGACAGGTAGCGTATCCAAACCTTCTGTACTGAACTCAATTATTAAAGATTATTATTATTTTCGCAATGCAGATAATAAGACCAAAACTGTTTACAGTGCTGTTGAGCTTAAATCAGGCAAACAACGCTTATCTTCATTGGTCACAACCAGTTTATTGACTAACCAGTTATTGCAGGATGCCAACCCTTTAGAAAAAAATATTACCCGTTATCATTATGATCTTCTAGGGCGTATAGTGCAGCAAGACATTGCTAAAGGTACCCGGTTTGCCACAAAGCGTTATTATCATTATACGGTTTCGCCAGCATTAAATCAGTTGTTGATTATCATGACAAATGGCTTACAAAAGAAAGTTATTTTTGATCGTGCCGGAAGACCATTGATGCAATTCAGAGAAGCATTATCAGATAAAGGAAAACCTGAACCGGGTCACTGGTTCCCGGTACAAAAAAATAGTTATGATAACCATGGGCGTATTACGGCACAATATCATTACACGGTTGAGAGAACAGAAAGCATACAGGTACAGACGATTACTCAGGATTATGATGATTCCGGAAGAATCACTCAGGTACACCTTCCTGATGGTGAAGCTAAAGTGATGATCTATGATGATGCTGATCGCTGTACCATCAGTTATCGGCAAAGCAACCAAAGAAAGCGTTCACCTGTTGCTGTTATTCGTGCTAATGTATTATACAAACCGGTAATGCAATTATTATTACCTGCCAGTAATGGTATTCTGCCTGCTGCTGCAGTACTGTGTCATACTCCAATACCGAATGCAAAAATAACCACTACGGTCTATGATGGTTTTGGTCGGACCATAATGACTACAGACCCAATGGGGCATATCATAAAAAAATATTACAATGCACAGGGGCAGGTTACCGATGTAACCGATCCGTCAGGTAATGTGATGCACCGTGTTTATGACCTGACCGGACATGTTATTCAGTCCTGGGCGCTACCTGCATCCGGTGGTCATTATTTGCTGGCTTCAGCACAATATAATGCCGCAGGAGATTGTCTTTGGAGTGCAGGGGAAGATGGTCGGCGTACTTTTTTTACTTATACAAAAAACGGCAGATTAAGCAGTACCATAACACCTTCAGGACATACATTTACTTTACATTACAATGATGCAGGATTGCCGGTAAAAAAGTGGGTTGATGGAAAATTAATCCTGCATATTTACTATGATACTGCCACAGCAACAATAGCAAAAAAAACCGATGACAACGGAACGACATTATTTATTTATGATGCTGATGGATTAATACGGCAACTTATTTATTCAGGTAAAAGTGATTATCCTGACTATCAGCTACAGTGGCAATATGATAAAAATCGCCGCATTACTGGTATCACCGATACCCGGGGGAATACAGTGGTGGCAACTTATGATGCTTTAGGAAGAGTGATACAGACAAGTTACCATGCTTATGATGGGAAGACAGAAACGCTGGTAAAATCCACTTACGGTGATTTTTCCCAAATACAGCAATTATACTACGGAAGTGGTATGAAGCGAAGTTTATATTATGACACTTTTGGTCATCAGTTAAAAATAATTGATACGCTTTCGAATAAAGTATTATCAGGATTTGTATTTCAATACGATGCCACTGACAATATAACAGCATTAATTGAATATAACGCACAACAACAGTTTGCACATTTGCATTATCAGTACGATGCGCTTAATAATTTGGTGAGTATGACCTGTAACGGTTCTTCTGGTCTGCCGTTGTGTCCGCGGGATACAACGTTTACAACTAATCATCAAAACACGCCTGTTATTACCCGCCAAAAATATACTTTTACACCGCTTAACCGTTTGGGCAGTATTCAGGAAACACTACAAAATCCGACAAAATATCTGACCCTTAACAAACGAATGGATTATGAATATACAGAGGCTTCAGCACCACTTCGTCTGCAGCAAATCAAAACAATATTGAATTTAAAACAGCTACAAATTCAGCATTTCAGCTATGATATAACCGGTAATATGATCAGAGATGGAGAGAATAATCATATTATCTATAACGCCTTTAACCAAATTATACGGGTGATTAATCCCCGAGGCGCACAGAGTGATTATACTTACGATGGTAGTAGCAGAGAAGTAAAAGAAAAAAATATAACGGGTATTCATTACCTGTTGTATTTTGGTAATAAGCTGCTTAATGAACAAATTAATACACCAGAAGAAACAATCCATCGCATTGGTTACCTGGGTGTTGCAAAAACCATTGATGATCATATTGCTGAGTATGAAGAGAGTAATTATAAAGGTGATATCATTGGTGTATTAACTAAAAAGCAAAACAGTGATCGTGCCTGTAAATTATGGCAGCGTAATTTGTACAGCCCTTACGGTATGGTTTTTCATAGTAATACAGCCTCCTTACCGGAATACAAAAAAACATTAGCTGGTTTTAATGGTGAACGCACAGACCCTACCACCGGCTGGCAATTTTTAGGTGCCGGACACAGAACCTATAATCCCGGGCAGCGTTACTTTTTTAGTGAAGATCCTGCTGGAGGAGGTTATGGGTTTGGTAGTAATAATCCGATCATGAATACTGATCCATCCGGTAATATACCACAATGGATGGGAGGAATGCTTAAATGGTTTGGATATATCAGTTCCTTTGGGTTGAATGCGTTGCATGCAAAGTGGGCTAATATTGCAGGAGCTGTGATGATGGGTGGTCTGACAGTTGTCGCATTGGGTACAACCGCAGTAACTTATGGCGGAACAGCTCTGGCTTCTGTCGTGACAGGAGGAAGTGCTATTTGCGGTGTTATTCCCGTTATTGCCGCAGCTATACCTGCAAATAAAGGGCTGAATATAGCGGCTTCTGTTATAGGGTTAACAGCCACAACAGCAACCATTGCAACAATGGCGTTTGGTGTAGGGATGTTTTTGTTCTCTCTGACAGAAACAGTAGCCAAAGAAGCAGGCTGCATACCCATGTTTACTTATAATATGCTTGGAGAAGGAGCGCATTTATCCACCAAAATGTTTGACACTGCACTACCAATAATTGAAGGGCTGCTGTATAAGTTATTGGCATCAGCTGAAGAAGAAAGTGACGTGTTACTTATGGATAATGAATGTTATTTGGGGCTGAATCATCTTCATCAGGTTAATATAGCCTGGAATGTAATCAGCCGGGCTCCGTTTTATGCCAAGTGTGATGCAGCCACTATACTGCTGGTAGCAAAACACAATAATATGCTATTGCCTGTGAGATTTTTAGAAGTATTTATTATTGAGCGTCAAAACGCTATTAAAACAAATAATGCGGGTGCTTATATTCGCCTGTTAGGCAGAACATTAAATTCACTGGCATCAACGCAAACAAGAACCAAAATGTGGGGAGGGCTATTCTTTGCGGGTGTTTTCAATGATTTTGCAGAGCTGGTAAACCGGGCTATACCTGAAAATGCAGACACAGCAGCTGTTGCCTTTGGAGACCATATGACTGTTTTGCAAAAGCACCCTGATGGGATTCAGGTATACGCTATAAACAAAGGTTTTATTACAAGAGAAAAATATCCACTGAATGAGATTGAGGAAAAATTCTTTGGAGGAGCAGTTTTTGGAAATTTGAAACTGCACGGTTATATGGCATTAATCAATCCATTGCAGGATTCATGAATATTGCATTTTTGTTTTTTTCCGTTTAGAAAATTTAGAAAGTTTTTGTCATCTTTGAAATTTAAGCTTAATTTTGTC
>JAPORK010000324.1:0-781 GCA_026710285.1 Endozoicomonadaceae bacterium
AAAAGTGTTATATGAAGCTTCAAATGAGAATGATTCTCTTGGTGCGTAAGCCCTGCTTAACTGGCATATTTTTTATTTCTTGTTTTCCAGTCATTGTCGTTAAAAATAAAAATAAATCAACCTGTCAGATACAGGTCAATAAATCAGGAGTACTTACAATGATAAAGCGTTTTAAATTGCTCACTACAACAATTGTTATTTGTATCTTATCTTACTTGTTCATGAATACTGCTATGGCAGTTCAGTCTTACTATATAGGTAATTGGAGCGGACATATTTTCGCTTATACAGACCAGTATGATGCTTTACATAAACCTCATCGCAAATTGTGTGAGTGTGATACCAAAGTAAAAATTACTAAAGATAACAAAGCAACTTTTATATTTTCTAATCCTGAACCTTTTGCATCCTCAGGATCAACACCCTTATTAACAAAGAAGGATTGTTATAATATTGTAGGGAATAATCTGTGCAATGGCAGGGAATTTACTGAAAAAATGGTATCAGGTGGTAATGTGTGTATAGATACTTCTAATGCTAATAATGACTCTGCTAATTTGTCCGATGAATTAACTCTTTGTCGCATCCGCAAAATGAGCGGTCATCCTGATGTTTTAGGTGGTTCATATACAATGAATAATATCCCTATAAATATACTACTCTATCGTCAGAATTGATTTTTACGATATAAAAACACATTCAAACCAAGAGCTGAAAAAATAACAGAGTCTACTATATGGAAAGTTAATCACTTTATATTTAGAGAAAAATTCATGTGTTG
>JAPORK010000324.1:791-2975 GCA_026710285.1 Endozoicomonadaceae bacterium
TATATATAGGTTAGAATTTATTAGTCTTTTATATTTATAATATATACGCTCATGGAAATGTATTAAGAAAGTAGATTATCTATATAGCACTCTATATATTAGTTGCCCTTCGACTTCTTTATATATACATTAAAAAATTATAAATAAAAATTGGATTTTTAAATTCGGCAGCACTATAATAGCTTGACTGGTGTATTTTTTATTTCCTATTTACCAGCTATTTTCGTTAAAAATAAAAATAAATAAACCTGTCAGGTGCAGATCAATAAATCAGGAGTACTTACAATGATAAAGCGTTTTAAATTACTTACCACAGTAATTGCTGTTTGCATCTTATCTTACTCATTCATTAATACAGCTATGGCATTTAATTATCGATATATTCATGATGTCTATATAGGTAAGTGGAATGGAGATATTTTAGTTTATGTTAACGGTATTTCAAAGAAACCCGATCTTAAAACATGTAGAGGTCATGTAAGAATGAAAATTACTAAATATGGCATAGCAACTTTTGTATTTTCTAAACTCAAACCTGTTGTCCGCAAGGGAACGAAATCCTCATTAACAGACAAGGACTGTTCTGATTTGGTAGGAAATGATCTGTTCAATGGCAGGAAATTTACTAACAAAGTGGTAGAAATTGGTAATCCTGATGAAATCCCTCCTTCTAATTACGGTTGTATAACGACTTCTACAGATGGGAATGGATCTGCTAATAATTTACCTGCCAAATTAATTCTTTGTCAGGCTCACGAGCTGTATTACTACGCTCCTAATTTTTTACATGGTAAAAATAAAATAAATAATCTCTCTACATATATATCACTTAATCGACAGCATTGATTTTTGTGATATTATTGGAAATATATTAAAATTAAAAACTAAAACAAAAATAGCACAGTCTACTATATTATCAGTATGATATCCCAGATAACCTGATTAATATAATCAGAAAAATAATCTGGTGAATTCATTTAAAGAAACTGCCTGAAGGGTTAGAGGTTTGGTGTGTACTGTGCGTTACCATATTTTTTGCTGATACTACACTGTTGTTCATCCCGGAGCGGATTTCTATATCTAATTCAAAAGGAGGAAAAGCACAGTGGAGCAACTACTGATTACGGGTGGTAGTGGTTTAATAGGCAGCACATTAATTGCTCAGCTCAAAAAAGAATACCGCATCACGGTATTAACCAGAGATATATCCCGATGTCGGCTAATAACAGGAAATAATATTGATTGTATCACTTCTCTGGAGCAGGCAGATGATATAGGCACTTATTGGGGGGTGATCAATTTAGCCGGAGAACCTATTGTGAATAAGCGCTGGAGCTCGCAACAAAAAAAAATAATCTGTGACAGCAGATGGAATTTGACTGCAGCGCTGGCAGATAAAATAATCAAAAGTACTTCTCCTCCACAGGTTTTTATCAGTGGTAGTGCCATTGGTATCTATGGTCGTCAGCCTGCTGACATCAGCATTGATGAATCCTTTGTGCAGATGCATGATGAATTTTCTCACCAGTTGTGCGCTCACTAAGAATAACTTGCACTACAGGTTATATCAATATCCAGAATGATTTTGCTCAGAACAGGCATTGTACTTGCCCAGAACAAGAGAATACTTAAAAAAATGGCGCTGCCTTTTTCGCTTGGAATGGTGGGCTGTTTTAGGTGATGGAAAACAAATGATTTCATGGATTAATCTGGATGATGTAGTTGCCATCATTATATTTTTATTAAAAAATCATTCCTATCATGTTGTATGTAATCTTACTGCACCTGATTCTGCTTACTTCGTTGCTTTGAAAATAAATGAAAATAATATTGACAGTGTTTCTTTAGTGTGGGTAACCGAAAGGAAAACCCTTTATATATTGAGGAAAAAATTCATTTGTTGTATATATAAATTAGAAGTTATTAGACTTTTATATGTATGGTATATACGATTTTGGTAATTTATCAAGAGGAATTATTGTCTATATAAAACCCTAAATGTTAGTTGCCTGTCGACTTCTTTATATATATATTAAAAAATTATAAATGAAACTATATTTTTAAATTCGGCAGCACTATAATATCTTAACTGGTATATTTTTTATTTCCTGTTTACCAGCTATTTTCATTAAAAATAAAAATAAAAATAAAAATAAAAATAAATAAACCTGTTAGATACAGGTC
>JAPORK010000529.1 GCA_026710285.1 Endozoicomonadaceae bacterium
CAATAACAAAAAAAGGAAGCTGAAACATAAAAATAATACTTTTCGTGGAACAAACAAAAGCAGACTCCCCGTAACTTTTAGATTATTATTTTTTGTATATTTTTATCTAAAATAGCATAGTTAGCATTTTGGAAAGTTTCGTTAAAAAATATGCAGTTAATATTAGTTTTTAAGTAACATAGTTAACATCCTCCCTACCCTGAAGCTGTCTTTTATACACAAATTCTGGTTCAAAATTTTGGGTTGAATAATAAAAATTCTTACTTTTAACCCGCTGATGCTAAAACAACCTCATCATTCCTGTAGAAATTGCCGGCATCCCGTAACAGGAAGTTATATTTTTAGTGATAACTGACCTGAATAGATTCCCGCCTTTGCGGGAATAATTGCATATATTACGGATTAAAGTAACTTTGCAGTGGATTCATGTTAAATATAAAAATCGCCATTTTTGCTAAATGTTCGCGATCTGCAATATTTAAACCGCTAAGAGACCATAATTCAGTAAAATTTTTAGCAATCAGATTTTGTAATTTTTTCTCAATTTTCAGCTGCGCTGGTTTATCCTTCATATTCTTTTGTTTTAATACCCTCAGATGGTTTAAGAGACAGGCAAAAACAATAGGATGAATTTCCGGATTATACAGTGCCAGTAAGTTTTCTACCGTTGGACAATCCTGATAGGATTCATGCAGGGTAGTAAAATATGGTTTAATGTTGGTGCATGTAGTAATTACTGCAATAAGGTCTTCCATTTTATTAGCTAGCTGCAGTGCTCTTATCTCGGGGTTACCCATAAAAGAATCGCTATATGCCATTAGCGTTTTTTTTATATATGCAGGCTCCGGTTCAAGAGGGTGATAAGCCATATCTTTTTGTAAGCTTTTATAAGGTGCGGCTGAGGTTAACTGTTCAAGCAGAATAAGATTATCCGGGTTGTAAAAGTTCTTATATTTTAAATGATGAAAATACAAAGAGTTTAATGCTGAATAAACAAGAAATTTTGCTGCCTGTTGTTTTTTCGTGAAGCAAGGCTCTGTGGCTGTGGTTGTTTTTTTCATGATTTTCTCCATCAAACGATAAACAACGTCCGTTTTGTGTTTCGTAGCAGAAATAAACGCCATGGGTTCTATTTCTTCAGAAAGAAAAGAATACAGATCTACCCAATTGAACTGGCTATAAGCAAATTCCTTTTCAGCCTGATCCAACTTATCAACAACCCATGCTTGTTGCAAACTACGGGCTAATGGTGCATCTTCTTCCTTGAAACCAACTTTTACTGCTTTCCCATATTGCAAAACAACAGGCTGTTCTTCTTGTTGTGGGGGTTGCTTATCATTCTCTGGTGAAGCTTGCGCTATTTCTCCGGAAAGTAATGCTGTTACTATACAAGCAACAGCAGACCATTTTATTATTTTTATCATACGACACAAACCTTTTTGCTGTATTAATCTGTTGGCTGTTGATAAACAATATCATTTATATTATTTCTTTTTATAACCAGATACCTCAAACAGTTAGAACAGCAAGCTTAGCATAAAACATAGTATCAGGTTAAATATTGCACAAATGCAGGACTTGCATACACAGAAAAACTCTCTGCACCTTTGTCATTTTTGTCACGGTAAATAATATAAACAGCGATATCATTTTCTTCAGCAATATCACGACCTTTCTCCCGGGGTAAAACCATAAACATGGTAGAAAATGCATCGGCTGACATTGTGCTACTGCAAATAACTGTAACAGAAGCAATATTATTTTTTTCAGGAAAACCTGTTTTAGGGTTGATTTCGTGACTGTAGCGGGTATGGTCAGCATTGTAATAATTGAGGTAATCACCAGACGTTGCCATAGCTCTGTCTTTCAGAGCAATAACTTTATAAGGCGTATCAACATTGCTTTGTGGTGATCTTATAGCTACTCTCCAGTGTTTTCTGTCAAGCCTTTTACCTTTAACACGAATTTCACCACCTACCTCAACCATATAGCGATGGATATTTAAATGATCTAAAACAGACGCAACCTGATCAACACTAAAACCTTTGGCAATAGATGATAAATCAATATACAATTTCCTCTTTTTTATTACGGTTAAGGTTCTCATGTTTAAATCAATGAACTGATACCCCACCTCTTGCATCGCTTGCTTGATTTTTTGCTTTTCAGGAATTGACGGTTGCTTGTCCCCTTTTTTTATTGCAACAAAGTCTGGCGTTTGTTGATTGGGTGATTGTGGACCAAACCCCCAAAGATTAACCAGCGGTCCAACAGTGGGGTCATAAAAACCATCTGATAAAGATGAAATATATAAACTGGCTTTAATTACTTTTGCCAGATTGGTGGACATTTTAAATGGTTTGTTTACCGGCCAGTTATTCAAACGCATTAATTCAGATGTAGGCTTATAAGTAGACATTTTATTATCAACATCGCTCAAAGCAGCATATATTAACTTAGCAATGTTGTGTTGTTTTGCTTCATTTTGTCGTTTGGTTATGTATTTAACGTGGTAAGTGGTTCCCATAATTGCTCCGGAAATACTGTATTCCCTTGGTTTGAAGAACCACCCGACAACAATTAACAGCATTATCACCAATAACAATATGGCAAGAGCTGATAAATGTTTATATTTATGGAAAAAATCTTTGGTAATAAAAGGGCGCATTTTTATCATCTCTTTGCTAACAATAAAGCAGTTCCATGGATTATAGAGAGGTATTACAAACAGCTGAAAAGCATACTGTCCACCCTCAGAATTTACAACAAAGCTTTAATTTTTCTCACATAATACACGAAAAATAACTTAGCATAGATTTCAGATACATTAAAAGATTGTTATTAATTTTAATTGATTTTTTATTCACAGGTTTATCTTCTATATACCCATTCAATTTCAAAACACTGGATTTTTGATGATTTGTAACTCCCCAGGTATCTTGTCATGGTGAAATAAAAAACTTTACTTCAGCCT
>JAPORK010000269.1:0-234 GCA_026710285.1 Endozoicomonadaceae bacterium
AATCTGTCATTGTAAAAAATCATAATAATATAAATCACTTAACAGATAATTGTTAAATATTATGACTTCATTCCTTTAAAAATGACTCAGAATATTAAAATAATAATATTTCAGGTACAATATTAAACCATTGATTTAATTTTACCGGGCACAACAAATCACTATGGAACGTATTTTTCAACAGATAGCTTCAGAACTCAAGATAAAATATAGCCAGGTCGGCGCAGCAGCAAG
>JAPORK010000269.1:244-2956 GCA_026710285.1 Endozoicomonadaceae bacterium
CCTTGATGAAGGTGCAACAGTTCCTTTTATTGCACGTTATCGTAAGGAAGTTACCGAATCACTCAATGATTCGCAATTGCGTGCACTGCAAAATCGACTGGATTATCTCAGAGAGCTTGAAGAGCGCAAACAAACCATTTTAAACAGTATTCAGGATCAGAAAAAGCTTACGCCAGAGCTGGAGAAAGCTATTCTCAATGCTGAAACAAAAACAGCCATTGAAGATTTATATCTTCCTTTTAAACCAAAGCGACGCACCAGAGGTGCTGTAGCCATTGAAGCAGGATTACAACCACTGGCAGATGCCCTGCTTGCAGATCCAACACTGGAACCTGAAAAAACAGCAGAATCTTATATTAATAAAGACAAAGAGATCAATGATGTTAAAGCGGCACTTGATGGTGCAAAATACATATTAATGGAGCGTTTTAGTGAATCTGCCACGCTTTTGGGTGAAATACGTCACTTCTTATGGCAAAACGCAAGACTGAGTAGTCGGTTAGTAAAAAATAAAGAAGAGGCTGCGAAAAAGTTTACGGATTATTTTAATTATGATGAAGCACTTAAGACAATACGTTCACACAGGGTGCTGGCGATATTGCGTGGTCGAAAAGAGAAGTTTTTGCAGCTTTCTCTAACATTGCAGGATGAAGAAGAGTATGCTGTTCATCCCTGCCAGGAAATGATAGCGAAAATCTGGAATATCACAGACAACGGTCGTCCTGCTGACCAATGGCTTGCTGAAGTTGTGCGCTGGACATGGAAGATTAAGCTGATTCCACAAATGGAAACTGACCTGATTAGTCAGCTAAGAGAACAGGCAGAAAATGAAGCGATTAAAGTTTTTTCTGAAAATCTAAAATGTATACTGCTGGCGGCTCCTGCAGGTCCCCGGGTAACCATGGGGCTAGATCCTGGGTTGCGCACAGGGGTAAAAGTGGCGATTATTGATAAGACAGGACAGCTGACGGAACATACTACTATCTATCCACATGAACCTCAAAAACGTTATACAGAAGCGCAGGGAGCACTGGTTAAGCTGATCCTGAAACATGGTGTTGAATTAATTGCTATTGGCAATGGAACAGCCTCCAGAGAAACCGATCAGCTGATTGCTGATCTGATGAAACAGTTTCCTAAACTAAAAGTTAATAAGATCATGGTCAGTGAGGCAGGGGCTTCTGTTTATTCTGCTTCAGAACTTGCTGCCAAAGAGTTTCCGGATCTCGATGTTGTTTTCAGAGGTGCAGTTTCTATTGCCCGACGTCTTCAGGATCCGCTGGCAGAGCTGGTAAAAATTGATCCAAAATCTATTGGTGTGGGGCAGTACCAGCATGATGTTAGTCAGTCATTGTTAGCTAACTCTCTTGATGCTGCAATAGAAGACTGTGTAAATGCTGTTGGTGTTGATCTTAATACTTCATCAGGTGCTTTGTTGTGCCGTGTTGCCGGATTAAATAAGACGCTGGCAGATAACATTGTTGCTTACCGAAATCAGCATGGCGCATTTTCTAACAGAGAACAATTATTTAGTGTGGAGCGTTTAGGTGATAAAACTTACGAACAGGCGGCTGGTTTCCTGCGTATTATGCAGGGAGATAATCCTTTAGATCGCTCTGCCGTCCACCCTGAGGCTTATCCGCTGATAGAAAAAATTGCAACATCCTCACAGCGTAATATTGGTCAGATTATCGGCGATGTGCAATTTTTAAACTCTCTTAATGCTGAAAATTTTATTGATGACAGCTATGGTTTGCCCACGGTGACTGATGCTATTAATGAAATGAAAAAGCCTGGTAGAGATCCTCGACCTGAATTTAAAATGGCTTCTTTCAAAGAAGGCATTGACACCATTGATGATCTTAAACCGGGCATGATTCTTGAAGGCGTTATTTCTAATGTAACCAATTTTGGTGCATTTGTTGATATAGGCGTGCATCAAGATGGCTTGGTACA
Organism: Endozoicomonadaceae bacterium; assembly: GCA_026710285.1. Lineage (GTDB taxonomy): Bacteria > Pseudomonadota > Gammaproteobacteria > Pseudomonadales > Endozoicomonadaceae > JAPORK01. Next base: position 2,201 of record JAPORK010000269.1, read on the forward strand.
TATTTCTGCTATTTCTGACCGGTTTATAAAAAATCCTCGTGATGTAATTAAAACGGGTGAAATTGTAAAGGTAAAAGTGCTTGAAGTCGATACCGGCAGAAAGCGTATTACTTTAACGATGCGTATTAATGATAAAGTTACGCAAGACAAAAATAGTGGTAAAACAAAAAAAACAGAACAGAGCAAAACGCATCATAAGAAACCAAACAAGAAAGCAACAATAAAACAAGGTACGTTTGCTGAATTATTTGCAGCTGCCAAACCACTGCGAAAATAGTGTGTATGGAGTATGTGAAAAATAATTTGGGTATTTAGTAATGACTCAGAATTGTCCGAATGCACACCGCAGGCTGAGCCTGTCGAACTTTAGTTCGGAGTTCCTGGTTTAATAAAAATACTCATCTAACAGAGATAACGCTGAAAAGCTGTGTCATTCCTGCAGGGATTGCATACTCTGTATACATAAATATTTGGTCAGGTATGAAAAGACCTGGAAGCTTCTTTATATCGGGTAGAAGGAACTGCCCATTGGCAGTTCCAACCCCCACAGATCCCGGCGTGCGGATCTCCCGCACCGGGCTCTTCGATATTCGGCTTGCAGCATAGTCATAGAGTTCATTGCCGTAAACGACAACAATCTTTCGACTTTACTGCTACCCCTTTCAGTCCTGTTATCATGGCTGGTTTCTCTTCTCTCTATGTCGAAGACCGTAACTCCCTCTAATGTGAAGCCCATGTTTCCCTGAAAAGGCTCAA
>JAPORK010000483.1 GCA_026710285.1 Endozoicomonadaceae bacterium
TGAGACCGGTACGTTCATGAGAACGCATTGAATCGGGTAAATTAGCATCTTCCAGCGCTTTTTTCATAGCGATGCAAGTATAAGCGGCTGAATTTCCCATAAAACGTAAATTTTTTCGGTCAATATGATCATGCAAATCTATATCGATAATACCTGCAATTTGACTGCGAAAACCAAACTGTTCATACTCTTCTCTGCGAGATATGCCAGATTTCCCTGTTTTTAATGCATTCGTAACTGTCAGCAGATCATTGCCTAAACAAGATACGATACCCATTCCTGTGATAACAACACGCTTCATAATACTCGTCACTTAAACTCTTATACGTCAGTAGTATCAGATCTGTTCTTGAAACAAACCTACCCTTAAATCTTTCGCAGTGTAAATCTTCTCTCCATCAACAGCTACAGTACCGTCGGCTGATGCCATGATTAGTTTTCTGGATATAACACGCTTAACCTCAATATGATATGATAATTTTTTGTTTTTTGGTAAGACCTGACCGGTAAATTTGATGTTGCCACATCCCAGCGCTCTTCCTTTTCCTGAAAAGCCTGACCATGCCAGATAAAAACCGACCAGTTGCCATAATGCATCTAGCCCAAGGCATCCTGGCATAACAGGATCCCCAATAAAGTGGCACTTAAAAAACCACAAATCATCATGTAAATCTAATTCTGCTTTCAGTTCTCCCCGGTTATATTGCCCACCATTATTATTAATTTCTGTGACACGATCCAGCATAAGCATTGGAGGAGCAGGTAATTTTGGTTTATCCTGACCAAAAAGTTCCCCCTTTGTGCAAACAAGGACTTCATCTGCAGCATAACTGTTTTTTTTCATACGCACTCTTTAATATCTCCTGAGTATTAGTGCTCTCTCGACCAGAAGTATTGTTACCAATAATAATACATGTAAATAATTTGCTCTATTGTATCATGCATGCCTACACTTTAGGTCTATTTTAATGCAACTTGATATCCGCAGAAACCAAACGGTTAAGTAACCACGACCACTATTTCTTGTTAAAAGCACGGTTTTTTTCAAAAAATAAACAAAGTCCGGCTAAATGTTCCTGAAGCATCTTGTTTGCCAATCTTTAAAATCTGTTGTTTTAAACACAGTAGTTTACAAGGTATAATAGCGAAAAACCAGAATTCAAACCATTTCCTTTAGGGAAGCCTAAGGCTTAACTCGTTGCCTGTAATGGCAGTTAAGGTAAATATATCTGTTGACGATATAAAAGTATCATATTTTTTGCCTTTCCTATTGACCAATGATTTAACTGCGTTTACGGGGTGCACAGACAAACAGATTGATTTATAGATGGCGTCTTTAAGCAGGAAACCTCTTTGTAAAACAAAAATTTAAAAAGAACTCCTCTGCTGATTAAATAAAACATAGCCAATAGGCTAATTCAGGTTGTAAAATGGCCCACCCGAGAGGATTCGAACCTCTGACCTCTGCCTCCGGAGGGCAGCGCTCTATCCGGCTGAGCTACGGGTGGAAGAACATAATTAAATTTTCTGGTATTGTTTTTTTATATCCCACACATTCATTTGCTTCGCATTATAACGGAGACTGTATATTTAATGCAAGTAACTTATCTTTAGAAATTTCAAATATTTTGTATAGCTTTTATGAAACAGACAAACAATTATTGTCTATGGCTATGTGATTACAGTTAAAGATGCAACTGTGAACAATGGTATGTTAACAGTAATACTCCTTATTCCAAAAACCCAAAACTGAAGTTATACTATCCTTTGCAGGTACACTCAAAAACGCTTTATACTCTGCCGTGAATTGTCAAAAAAAGCTGCCTGCGACGGGTAGTAAAGCTGCACACCAGAGTAGTAAACTGAGAAGCAAAGTGTATCTTTCGATAAAAGATTGTTTGTATTATGTAAATCAAGTATATTTACAGGCTGGCTAAATAATAAAATTTTTCCAGGTTGAATACTGCGTATAAAAAGGTGTATAAACATGAAAAAAATCAGTGTAATCATTAAAGGTTTAATTGTTTTTATCATTGCTGCAACACTCACAGGATGTATAAAAAGTTTTCGTTCTAATCAAAATATGCCAAGAGTATCGCAAGGTGACACAGAAGTACTCTCAACACAGGCTGTTGATGACCCCACAGTAATGGCTATTGTTAACAGCGGTAAACTTCCCGGTGCCGGACCAGAAAAGATAAAGCGACTACTGCAAAAGCACACTTACTACTTTGGCTTTGACAGCAACGTAATTCATAAAAGTGATTATAAAAATTTAGATGCATTAGTTGCACTAATGAATGTGTCTTCCTACCAAAATACCAAGCTACTCCTGGAAGGTAATACGGATCAGAGAGGTACCCGCAATTACAATGTTGGTTTAGGATTCAGGCGTGCTAATGCAATTAAAGATTATTTACTGGCACACGGTATTGACAAGAGCAGAATTGATGTAGCCAGCTTTGGTTTTGAAAAACCTACTGATCCTGCAAATAATCCGGTGGCCTGGCAAAAAAACAGACGCGTGGAAATTGTTCTGAAAAGTTGCTCTGCAAGGTAAAAACCAAAACAGCAAAGGTAGGGTGAAAAACAAAGGTGGTACTACGATTATGGAGCAAATACAAAAATCTTTAGCATATCTTTTTTTAAGTGTTTGTTTGGTTTTTGCTCCTGGTTATGCAGATGATAGTGATTCTGACAATTCTGCAGAACTAAAATCAAAATATAGCTATGACTTCACTGATATACAACGTTATCAATATGAATATATGCTTCCTAAAAATAAAAAACAGAAAGCGGATTTATTCAATTTTGATATAGGTAAAGCATTTCTGAGTCATAGCAACTATCAGCAAAATTCAAGAGATACGGATAAAAATCGATTGATTATTTCTGAATTTTCATTATCCCTGATAAATATACAGACAAAAATCAATCTTTTAAAAGAAGAA
>JAPORK010000524.1 GCA_026710285.1 Endozoicomonadaceae bacterium
AATAACGGCAGACTCAGTAAAAGCTGGTGTATTTAGCAGGAGATAAAATTTTCATAGTAAGAATTGGGACTTAAACAATGTGACTAAGAGACAGGGATGAAGGAGTTTTACGGCGTATCAGATAAGACTAAAGTAGTAACCATGCAGGCTAATTTAATTAATTAGTCTAATATTCCGCACATTTTCTGCCTTTTCTGGAAACTGAATCTTTTTGCCAGGCATCTTATCACATAACCGTTAGCAATTTGCACTCATTAACAAATGAGCATCAACAACCTAAACAAAAGGAATTGATTATGATGAAAATAATACGAAGTATTTTACTTACTCTTCTAATAGCTTTTAACTGTTATACGGTATCATCCTATGCTGTTGATAATCCTGACGTTGATGAAGTATACAACATACTCGATCAGCTCGACCAGCTTATCAACATTGACAGCGCTGAAAGTGCTGAGGCTGCCAGTGACATCCTTAAACAAAAGTTGGGGGGTTACCAGGCTGAAGCTGCTCCAAAATCTGATAGCTCTTCATCCGTACTCCCTGAGATATCTGCAAGCAATCCGCTTGCTATACTGCAAACTTTCGTAACTTATGTGATCAACGCTGTTCCCTGTGAAGCATGGGATTTTGGTTATAAACATCTGAAAACGATTAATGCACTTGATATGAAGCACCGTTGTCATCTTTTGCGTGCTGAAAAAATAATGGATGATTATTATCACGAACCTGACTTACACAAAATCGTAAGTAATCTTGCAGAACAGGCAAATCTTAACAGAGCATCTGATTTTGAAGGACTTTCGGGGAGAGCACAACAGGTTCCACAAGCTAATCTTGCTTATTTGTACCACCAGTTTACAACAATCTTATCATTAACATCTGAAGAACTGCGTAAAGCGGGCTATTACGATGCCAGTATTGCTGCGGCAGATGCTGTCTTAAATCGTCATTATGTGGTTGAAGCACACATATTAGCACTTTTTACTAAATCTGAGAGTTTGCTTGCACAACAGCGTTATCAGGAATGTATTGATCTCTATGAACAGGTAAAAGTTACACCTATATTGGCAGACGAAAAACGAGTTTACAGTGCCGTTCAACTCAATGCAGCCATTAGCCTGGATAATGAGCAGCGCCATCAGGAAGCTTTAGATCTGCTGGATAAGATCCTGGAGGAGAGACAAGCTGAGGGTGATATTGCAATGGTAAATGCAATACTCCCGCAAAAAGAACGAATTATTAATCGGTAATCTACATGATAAAACCAATTAATTTTCGTGCTCACTAACCGGTGGGCATTAACAACCTAAACAAGAGGAATTAATTATGATAAAAATGACACAGAGTATTTTACTTACTCTTTTAATAGCTTTTAACTGTTATACGGTATCATCCTATGGTGATGATAATCCTGACGTTGATAAAGTGTCTGAGATGTCCGGAGAATCTTATCCGGATAATGCTTCTACTCCAGGATCTGGCAATTTTGAACCCCTACAGATACCTGATAATATAAAGGAGGTGTATAGGATAGCAGCGGAATTATGCAACAATTTCTCGGATCGTGATATTTCAATAGATGAATATTCTATGAAATTTGGTGGTATGACACTAGGTAAATACCTGACTATGAGAAAGAATCATCTGAATTTAATCAAAGCCACTCACCTTTACCATCAGCAGAAATATAAAGAAGCACTGGAAGTACTCTTTACAGGAGATACAAAAGAGTGCCCAATTTCTGAATAAGTTATTAAAATGGTTGCGCTCTGACGGGCGCCCAGGCAAATAATAAGTTTGCGACAAAAGCATTATACGACTTAAGTCTATACAAGCCTGCGACCATAAACAGACTGTTTACAGATCACAAAACGCTCCGTTTCTTCCTAAAAAGTTTATAAAAAAAACATTGAAAATCATTTAGTTAGCTATTCCAACATTATCTGTTTTTATTAGGGAATTTAGCTTCTAATCAGGTATCTGATTAAATGACCTGTTTACATTTGTATTCACTAACAGGTGAGTATTAACAACCTAAATAAAAGGAATTAATTATGATAAAAATAATACGGAGTATCTTACTTACTCTTCTAATAGCTTTTAACTGTTATACGGTATCATCCTATGCTGTTGATAATCCTGACGTTGATGAAGTATACAACATACTCGATCAGCTCGACCAGCTTATCAACATTGACAGCGCTGAAAGTGCTGAGGCTGCCAGTGACATCCTTAAACAAAAGTTGGGGGGTTACCAGGCTGAAGCTGCTCCAAAATCTGATAGCTCTTCATCCGTACTCCCTGAGATATCTGCAAGCAATCCGCTTGCTATACTGCAAACTTTCGTAACTTATGTGATCAACGCTGTTCCCTGTGAAGCATGGGATTTTGGTTATAAACATCTGAAAACGATTAATGCACTTGATATGAAGCACCGTTGTCATCTTTTGCGTGCTGAAAAAATAATGGATGATTATTATCACGAACCTGACTTACACAAAATCGTAAGTAATCTTGCAGAACAGGCAAATCTTAACAGAGCATCTGATTTTGAAGGACTTTCGGGGAGAGCACAACAGGTTCCAGAAGCTAATCTTGGTTATTTGTACCATCTGTTTACAACAATCTTATCAGCAACATCTGTAGAACTGCGTAAAGCGGGCTATTACGATGCCAGTACTGCGGCGGCGGATGCTGTCTTAAATCGTCATTATGTGGTTGAAGCTCACATATTAGCACTTTTTACTAAATCTCAAATTTTGCTTGCACAACAGCGTTATCAGGAATGCATTGATCTCTATGAACAGGTAAAAGTTACACTTGTATTGGCAGACGAGAAGCGAATTTACACTGCCGTTCAACTCAATGCAGCCATTAGCTTGGATAAAAAGCAGCGCCATCAGGAAGCTTTAGATCTGCTGGATAAGATCCTGGAGGAGAGACA
>JAPORK010000429.1 GCA_026710285.1 Endozoicomonadaceae bacterium
GACAGCCATTTCTGCCATACCTATAATCTTTCCTGCAAGATTAAGTCCTTTATTGGCAGGTATTGCAGCAGCTGCCACAGGGATACTACCGATTGCAGCAGTACCTGCCACTACTCCGACCAAAACCGCAGATCCTGCACCAGCAACTGCTGCACCTAGGGTGGCAACGGTACATCCGGCCTGCATAACCGCAGCAGTAATATTAGCCCAGCGCTGATGTAGTGCACTTAAACCCAGCGTACTGACATAACCTACCCATTTAAAAGCTTCTCCCAACCATTGCGGACTATTACCGGACGGATCAGTACTCATAACCGGATTGTTACTACCAAAAGCATAACCATCACCTGCCGCATCTTCACTGAGGAAATAGTGTTGTGCCGGATTATACGTCCGGTTACCGTTACCTAAAAATTGCCATCCTGTAGCAGGATCGGTTCGTTCACCATTAAAACCTTGCAGAGTTTGTTGATATAAAGGTAATGTTTTTGATTTTTTATGCCATACCATTCCGTAGGGACTATAAATATTGCGTTGCTTAAAGCGATACTGACCGTTATGGTTTTTTCTGAAGACACCGATAATATCACCTTTATAGCTGCTTTGATAATATTCGCTAATCACTCCGTCTGTAGTTTTTGCCATACCCAGGTAACCGATGATATGTGTACCCTGCTCCGAGCTAATTATTTTTTCATTTACAAGTGTATTACCACAATAAAACAGATAACTAAAATTATCTGTGCTTTTTTCCATTACTTCTTTTCCACTTCCATCATAGGTGTAATCGCTCAGTTTTCCTGTTGATGAAATAACTCGGGTAACCTCATTTAGTGCATTATAAATAATATGATTATTTTGTCCGTCCACTATCATATTGCCAGCAGCATCATAAGCAAAATTTTGTAAAGCCGGTCTATTTTGATTCCAGGCAGTAGTGATTTGCTGAAGGCGCAGAGGTACTCTGGTATCTGTATAGTGATAATTTATTACTTTATTTATTGTTTGTTTTTGTTGTATGGATTGCAACGTTTCCTGAATAACGGCTAGCCGGTTCAGCGGTGTAAAAGTATAATTTTGTCGAATAATCACCGGTGCCTGTTTCAGTTCTGAACCAATAAGTGATGTATCATGTGGACACAAAGGCAAACCGGGCGATCCCTGGCACTGCATACTGATCAGATTATCCAATATATCATATTGATAGTGTAATATAGCAAACTGATTTTTTTCTGCCATTTGACTGAGCCTGATAATATTACCATTAATATCATGCGTCATCGACCATACAGATATCAGCTGTTTTCTTTGTGTATCGATTATCTGATCCTGGTGTCCCCATGCATCATAGTGAAATGTACGATACATACCACTTCCATAATTAATATGTTGTATACGGGAAAAATTATCGTACACAGGTACAAATAACATTTTGATATTATTTTTTTTATATGACTGATAATTTATACGAGCAATGCGTCCTAACCAGTCATATTGAATATTTGTCTTATTACCGGAAATATCTGTAGTGCTTAAAATACGCCGATTATTATCATATTTCCACTGCAGCTTATAATCAGAATAGCTGTTTTTTCCAATATGAATTAGTTGTTTTATTAACCCGTCATCACTATAGAAATAAGTTTTAGTACCTGTGACATCTGTTTCTTTCTGTATATTTAATGTGATACGATTATAATCAAAAACCCATTGTTGCTTATTATCTGTAAACTGACTAACAGGAAGATTTAAACAGTTATATTTCCATGAAAAAATATGTCGATTCGGCTCTGTAATTGTTGCAATTACTCCATCTGTTGTGTAAGTATAAAAAGTACGTTTTCCATCTTCTCCTGCATTCCAGATCATCTGTCCTGCTCGGTTGTAACCAGAAGATGATAACAGATAACACCTGCCTGAAACAGGATATATCCATGACTGTATAATTTTCCCCATGAGATTATATACTGAATGCATTTTGTTTCCAGCAGGATCAATGATATCAGTTAATCTCCCCAGTGAATCATAGTTTTTTCGGATAGTTCTACCTACTGGATCTTTTGTTATAGTCTGTCGTCCAAATCCATCATATGTGATCACAAAAACTTGTGCTTCAGGTTGTTTATCACTATTGAGACACAACGATCTTATCGAAGGCAGCGGACCTGTAGTTACTGGTAATATCCACTGTTTGACCGGCTGACTAAGTACATTTGCTTTTGATACAGAAATAACAGAACGTTCACCCTTTACAGTTTGCTGATAACTGACCACACATCTGTCACTATCATCATAATGCACAATAGTCATTCTTCCATCGGAAAGATATTTTCGGATAGCTCTGCCTGTATCATCATAATCCTTTATCGTGTCCAGTGTTTTCGTATATCCAAATTCATCTGTAACATAACTACTTTTTCGGATAATACGCCCGTACTTATCATAGCTGTTTTTTTGTACCGGCCACCATTGACCCGATTGTCGTTTTCCTTCTCTGTCAATGGATTCAGTAAAACTTCTGAACATTCTTCCTGTACTGTCAAAAATAACTTTTTTCTGTAATCCATTAACGCCTGTAATAATGACCTGATTGAGATTTTTAGATATTGTATAGTTATAATAAATACTGGCAGCAAAATCAGTGCCTGCAGCACGTTCTATTTTTATTAACCGGTCCCACTGATCATAATAATAACGATCACTATATTTTTTCTCTGTATCTGCTATCATTAGCACCTGATTTGTAAACAGACTGACTGTGGTGTAAGAGGATACAAAACTTTTATTGCCAGGCAATTCAATAGCATTATAAGTTGTTTTAGTATGATTATCCGCACTTTTTATATAGTAATAATCTTTGATCATAGAGTCTGATAAATCAGTCTCATTCTGTTTACCCGTCACTATTAGCTGTTTTAATAAACCGTAAGTCAACAAATTATCAGG
>JAPORK010000329.1 GCA_026710285.1 Endozoicomonadaceae bacterium
GAGTAGCCGGATTATAGTGGGTCAGATTCCATGCCCAGCCACGCCCTAAATGATCCGGATCACCTTTTGTGCCACTGTTATAATTCATTTCCAGATCAATATCAGGACCATGACCAAAATTACTCCGTAACAAGCCAACTTTCATCGAAACAAGCAGCATACCTGTTCTGGGATCTACCTGACTGTTTCCGCTTTTAGAAAAATTAAAAGAGTTGGACCATATGGACAAACCACCACCTGATTCAGCCATTAAAAACTGCTGATGACTGGTTTTATTTTTTATATCCGAAATATTTTTTTTTAGTAGTATTTTTTTATTAGTGTAAGCATTATTTTGATGAGCTTTAATTTTTCCAACCGCTAAATTTATTTTTACAAAATATAAAAATAAAAATAAAATTGACAATATATTTATAAAATAATACAGACGTTTATTAAATCCCACCATGATTTCTCTGTCCCCATAAAGTTCATAAAAAAATTGTTGAATTAATTTTGTGAGGTAAATCACACCTGACAAATACAATTAAGAATTACTATAAACTTAGACAAGCGATATTTATTTTTGTTTTGTTTTGTTTTGTTTTTATTTACTTTAAACGTCAGAGTATTTTTATACATTGTTAAACAACACAATTATTTGATTTTTAGTATGTATAAAAACGATTATGTTTATATTTTATGTATATTACTCTTTTGAATATAAGGGTACCAAGTATGATATGAAAGGTTATCAGGACAGCTTTAAATCGTTTTGTAACACAAGTCACGCTATTTTAAAAAAATATTTCAATAATTTAAAAAAGATTTCAACAAAAATTTACTCTTTTGACATCATTAGATAAAAGGGTTAGTTATTTTATACTGTTTGGTCTGTAGTAATGCAAACTTGTAATATGTTATTCGTATATTTATGTTTTAAATCGCCTCATGCTATCTTTGAAAAGCCTACGTGATTTGGTATCAGACAATCATTAGGTTATACATACAGATCAGTTATCTCTCATACTACTGTTGCTAAAGCATTGAGCACTATTTAAGTGCTCAATCTTTTGATTATTAGCCAGCTTTTTTAAACACGAGCATGACTTCACATGTATATTCATCACTTACTCTAACTCCAAAATTGTCTGCTATCTTTTTTATATCATCCAATCCTTCAACAACATCCACATTATCATCTCCAAACACCTTTCCAGCTTGCTCTCCATAATTCAACAGCCATCTAGGACCACCATTATCCATATCAGTTACTATTACATACATCCTGCCACCTGGTCTCAATAAAGCATATCCTAATTGTAAATAATCATTTCTTACATATTCCTGAAATATTTCATCAAAAGAATTTCCACCTACCCGATTGGTTACACTTTCTACAGATTCACCAGGATATAGCATGGACTTCGGTTCGTCATGTTCAAGTGCAGAAAATGTATAAACATCATCATGATTACAGCCCAGCTCACCATTATCACCACAACCAAAAACAGCTTTAGTGAATTTTGGAATATTCTCAACGACAGGACCGGTATTGCTTACTGCTGCAGATTCATCGCTTGCGACCATCTCTTTATGCTCATAAACGCTGGCGAAAGATTCAGTTGCACTGGTACCATTTGCGACCTTTGAACCCGACATTGCAGAATCTGCTACAGCTTCTTCACCGTCTGCAACAGCCGCTTCATCTGCTGTTTGAAGTAATCTTGCCGGAATAGTGGTTGTATCAAAAATATCCGAACCTCCTCCAAATACCAACAGACCTCCTTCTGTTGATCCTATTAAACCTGCAGCTACACCAACGCCTGCCACGATAGTCGCCAGTCCGGCTATAAATAATGCACCTGAAAAAACACTTCCTGTAACCATTGATGCTTTTTGCAAACCTTTGTTAGCAGGTTTTAATGCTGATGTAAAAGCTAATGCAGCCGGCGCCATAAAAGCCATACCAATTGCAAAGGTTAGACCGAAGGTGATACCCATACCAGCCCAGATCATTGATCTTCCAATTCCCTGGAGAAGATGATCACGAACGTTGTTCATACCCAGCGTAAGAACCAGACTGGATATTTTAATCATTTTGCCTAACCACTTTGGCATATTACCACTGGGATCACTATTCATTATTGGATTATTACTGCCAAAAGCATAACCATCACCGGCAGGATCTTCACTGAAAAAATAGCGCTGAGACGGATTATAGGTACGGTGACCAGCACCTAAAAATTGCCAGCCTGTTACAGCATCAGTCATTTCACCATCAAATCCTTTGAGTGTTTGTTGAAAAGCAGGAACTGCTGTCTTTTGTTTTTCGTAAGACCATACCATACCATAGGGACTATAGATATTATGTTGTTGTACAGTCCACTGTTTTAACGTTTTATCCTGTTTTAATATGTTAATCACATCGCCTTTATAATCACTTTCATTCCAGTTAGTAATCGTATTATCAGTTGTTTTAATTTCTGCTGAGGGATAGCTAATTCTGTGAATATTATTAGCTGTATCAGTTACAATTTCACCGCTCAGTTCACCTTGCTGATAAAGCATCTGCCGAGTCCCTTTTTGAGTCACGATTTTGACTTCTTTTCCCTGACCATCGTAGTTATAGAGGCTAACCTTACCTGCTGCACTAATAACCCGGGTTATCTGATTGAAAGGGTTATAACTCAATTTATTACCCTGACCATCAATGGTCATATTTCCGGTTACATCATAAACGAAAGCATGGGTATCGGGTTGCTGATTGTTCCATTGTGTACTAACTGAAGTTAATCGTAGTGGTACTTCAGGATTGGCATAGGTATAAGACATCATTTTATTCAATGAATGCCACGTTGGCGATGAAGTATCAATTAATTTTTCAGTAACACTTGCAATACGATTTAGTCGTGTAAACTTATAATTCTGCTGTACAACAGTCGGAGCTGTTT
>JAPORK010000136.1 GCA_026710285.1 Endozoicomonadaceae bacterium
AAAGTTTCCACAGTGCATTCCTTGCTTAAATTTTATCAAATATTACCATAATACCTTCTTTTAAAATTAAAATAAATTAGATGGGACAGCCCTGACTATACATTAAGAAAAAAACCTAAATAACACATATCTTTCTAATAAATTATTAACCATAATACCATTTTATACTTTAATAAAATTTATTTTTAAGTCCCAGACAACAATCAGGATGATGAATGAAAGAAAAATATACTGCTGAATCAATTGAAGTATTAAGCGGACTGGATCCGGTACGTAAACGACCTGGAATGTATACAGATACCAGCCATCCTAACCACCTGGCACAGGAAGTTATTGATAACAGTGTTGATGAAGCACTGGCAAACTTTGCTAATACAATTGATGTGATTTTGCATAGCGATAATTCACTAGAAGTGCGTGATAATGGTCGTGGTATGCCTGTTGATATTCACCCGCAACACAAAATTTCCGGTGTAGAATTGATTCTTACACGTCTCCATGCTGGTGGTAAGTTTTCTGATAAAAATTATACTTTTTCAGGTGGATTGCATGGTGTGGGTGTTTCAGTTGTTAATGCTTTGTCTTCCAGGCTGGAAGTGACCATTCGCCGCAATGCTAAAGTTTATAACATCTCGTTCAGCGATGGTAAAAAACAAAATGATCTGGTGGTAACAGGAAGCTGTAGTAAAAAGAATACCGGCACTATTGTCCGTTTTTGGCCAAATACCACCTATTTTGATTCACCACGTTTCGTACTGCCACGTTTAAAACATCTGCTACATGCAAAAGCTGTACTCTGTCCTGGTTTAAATATTAATTTTGAAAATAAAAAAAGTAGTGAAAAAATCAGTTGGTTTTATCAGGAAGGACTGGCTGGTTATCTGCATGAAAATTGTAAAAATTTTGAATCTGTTCCTGAGGCGCCACTAACCGGTACTTTAACAGGAGAAAAAGAAGCCGTTGACTGGGCAGTTATCTGGTTGCAGGAAGAGAGCAATACCATTACAGAAAGTTATGTTAATCTGATTCCCACCGTGATGGGAGGAACACATGTTAACGGATTACGTTCAGGTCTGCTTGAAGCAATGCGTGAATTTTGTGACTATCGCAATTTACTTCCGCGCGGACTAAAGCTAACAGCAGAAGATATATGGGAGTATTGTAACTATGTTTTATCAGTAAAACTCACCAATCCACAGTTTTCAGGGCAAACCAAAGAACGTCTTACATCAAGGGAATGCGCAGGTTTTGTAACCGGTGCGGTTAAAGATATCACCAGTTTGTGGCTTAATCAACATACGACAGAAGCTGAAAAACTGGCAGAGCTATGTATTAGTAACGCACAAAAACGCATGCGCAAATCAAAAAAAGTAGCACGTAAACGCATTGCGCAGGGACCTGCGTTACCTGGTAAATTAATCGATTGTACTAATAACGACATTCAGCAGACAGAACTCTTTTTAGTGGAAGGTGATTCAGCTGGTGGCTCAGCCCGACAGGCACGCAACAGGGAGTTTCAGGCAGTTATGCCACTCAGAGGAAAAATTCTTAATACCTGGGAAATTGATTCAGGAGAAATTCTAACCTCTCAGGAAATTCATGATATTGCCGTGGCGATCGGAGTTGATCCTGGTTCAGAAAATATCAGTGGATTGCGTTACGGTAAAATATGTATTTTAGCTGATGCTGATTCAGACGGATTGCATATTGCAACACTATTGTGTGCACTGTTTGTCAAGCACTTTCACACTTTGGTAGAAAAAGGTCATATCTATGTGGCGATGCCACCTTTATTTCGTATTGATGTGGGTAAAGAAGTTTTTTATGCACTGGATAAAGATGAGTTGGAAGGCAGACTTGACCAGATAAAAGCAGAAAAAAAAGCGGGTAAAATTCAGGTCACCCGTTTCAAGGGGTTGGGTGAAATGAATCCGCTGCAGTTACGTGAAACCACGATGACAAAAGATACACGTCGTTTAGTTCAATTAAGATTAACTGATGTTGAAAAAACTGAAACAATGCTTGATATGCTGTTAGCAAAAAAACGTTCAGCTGACCGAAAAAACTGGCTGGAACACAAAGGGAATTTAGCAGAGCTCCAGTAACACCGCTCCCTAGTTCTGCTTTTTATACACAAATATTCCAATAAAAATCAATATTATCCGGAGAAATGAATAAACCAGTTAAGATGAATTCAGATAATAGCAGCTTTCGGATAACTCCAATATGACTTCATCCGTGGGCTGAGTCTGTCGAAGCCCGGCTGCTTTCCATCAGATAGGCTTAGCCTACGGAGTGTGTCCGGTGGAGGAGGTATGTTCAGCAGACACAATAAAATGAACACTACCCAATATATAATGAAATGGATACGACCTGTATTGTAATATGATTGAATATAACTGTGTGAGTTTTAAATTTATTTTTACTGATTCGCAATTGCAGAGAAATAAACAATCACCTTTAACAATATTTTTTTAAAGAATAAGATGAGTTATGGTCGGAGGTTTCAAAGAGGAAGTCGCCAGAAACATATTTGTCTGTCACCTGTTTTCCGAGGGTGTCAGTTTTGGTGTCGAGGAGGTAGAGACCGAAACGGTAGGTACCTAGTGCTTCTGAGCGCTTATACCGGACCCCTTATGTTCGCAAAGGTTTTCCATAAATCCATTTAAATGGATTTGCCATAGAGGGCGTTGACAATTAATCGGAATATTTCATGTTTGCCTATATAAACGACACATGACAAAACCAAATATAAGCAAAACTTTTTTAAAGGTTTGTTTTCACGCTTATCAGCCCCTTTATATATCCTGAATTCAAGTCATTTACCAGATGACAAACTAAAAAAATGTAGCAGGTATGCAGGTATAAAGTATACCCTGCAACTCTTTGGTTTTTATGTATAGCTATATGAATAATAAAAGCAAATTATAT
>JAPORK010000155.1 GCA_026710285.1 Endozoicomonadaceae bacterium
TGGTGAATCTTTCCATTATGATGCCAATGATAATATAACAATACTTATTCAAAAATTTGACCAATTCAAATATGCCCGTTTAAATTATCATTATGATGCACTCAATAACTTAATGAGTATGACCTGTAAAGGCTCTGATGATCTGTACCTGTGCCCCAGAGATACTAACTTTTCAAATTCTGGTTTGATTCAAGCTCCTGTAATTACCCGGCAGGATTATAATTTTACCCCATTGAATCGTCTTTCCAGTGTCCGGGAAATATTACAGGATTTATCAACCAGAAAAACAGTGGATAAAGTAATGAATTATCATTACTCTGATCGCCGGGCTCCATTACGTCTCCAGCTAACAGACACAACATGGAATCACCAGAAAGCAGTTCCTCATCATTTTTATTATGATCTTATGGGAAATATAACAACCGACGGAGAAGGGAATCACCTGCTCTATAATGCTTTTAATCAGATAGTACAGGTGACTAAAACAGATGGTCAGCGGAGTTATTATAGCTACGACAGTGGTGGTAAAACAGTAAAAACAGTTAGTGCAGAAGGTACCCGTTACCTCTTTTATCAGGGTAGTCAGCTAATTAATGAAAAGATTAAATCTCCAAAACAAATTACACATCTTGTTGGTTATTTAGGTGCAGTTAAAACCATTGATGGTATCATCAAGCAATAGTAGGTATACTCAAAAAGATAGACAACACATCTCACCAATATCAATTAGATCAGCGTAATATTTATAGCCCTTATGGCATGGTTTTTCGTTATAAAAAGTCTTTTTCACATCTGCCTTTATACCAAAAAACACTATATGGCTTTGATGGTGAATTAACCGACCCTACTACCGGATGGCAATTTTTAGGTAACGGACACCGAACCTATAATCCGGTGATGCGTTATTTTGTAAGTGAAGATCCGGCAGGAAGCGGATATGGTTTTGGTAGTAATAATCCGGTAATGAACAGTGATCCTTCAGGTAATACACCACACTGGATGGGAAGTATGTTCAAATGGTTTGGAAATATTACTTCATTTGGGTTAAATGCACTGCATGCCAAATGGGCTAATATTGCCAGCACAGTGATTATGACTGGTTTGGCTGTAGTTACTTTAGGTGCTTCTGCGGCTACTTATGGCGGCAGTGCATTTGGTGCTGCTGTAGCAGGATGCGCTGCTATTTCCGGAAGCATCCCTGTCATTGCAGCTTCGATTCCTTCTAATAAAGGACTCAATATGGCAGCATCTGTTATTGGTCTGACCGAAATGGCAGCAACATTCGCTACAGTAGCAGCTGATATCGGTTTTTTCCTGTCCGGATCGCTTTCTTTAGCCGCTGGTTATACAGTAGATTTTGAAATGGCTAATCCGCAGATGTTAAAAATGCCTCCAGGTAATCCTGGAGAATTAATTACACTGAGGATGGATATTAAGGCAACAATACAACTTTTGAAAGAAAATTCTCGTAGCTATATCATCCTGGAACCTGCCGGAGAAGAGCATTTAATTTTTAACAGTTTTGAAGACGTTGTTGATGCCTGGAAACTTTTAAAATCAAAACCCAATGATCTAATAGTATGTGATACTGCTGTTTTGCTGGTAGCTGCACAAAAAAATGAAAAGCTGTTGTATCTGTCAGATTTAACTAAATTACTTGAAAAGAAAAAATCCCTTATGTTAAAAGCATTCACTGGTGCTCATTCCACAGATCCTCCAGGTAGCTTGATAATTTATTTTATAAACCTTTTGAACAAATTAAGTCATAATGAGAAATTCGTGATGTCACAACCACCTTTTATTAAATCAATCAAAGATATTTTAACAAAACCTGGTGAAGTTGCAGTTCTTTTTCATCATGAACATACAGGTGTTGTTGCAAGAGAGTATGAAGGTATTTGGAGCATATGTGATTTTTATCATGACGGTACTGTAGAAGTTGTAACTGGTTCATATGAAAAAATAGAAAAATCTTTTTTCTCCAATTTTCCTGAAGAAAGTATTTACAATAATACAATTTATGGATATTTAAAATTACAATATTTTACTGTAATGGATTAATCTGATATTTTGCAAAAAAATACACCTTCATTGTTGTTTAATATTAATTGTAGTATTCAAAAAAAGATAAAGAATAACACCTTTGATAATTTTTGAATAACTATAAAATAAAACCAATTTTTACATTATCGATATAAAAAGTATGCAAGATACTCATAAAGTTATAGAAAGAAGCTATTAAAACGTCATATTGTCGTGGACACATTCAATTGATACAGTACAATCTGTTTAATCTTTCTTTGTCACTCACCTTCCAAGCTAATCTGTTATTTTATTAAAACCACCATAGCAGCAGGACACTTTGTATTTACCAAATTTCTAAACTGGAATAGAAAGAATAATTTTTTTTGGATTTCATCATGATTCTTAAAGGCTTAAAATCAGTTTACACTAGCAAAGACTTGCATTTTTTTGTAATTTTTTTCTATCTGTTAATCACTTTTATTGTAATTTATTATCCGATAACATATGCCAATACCAATTTTGAACCAACAAAAAAATATACTGCATCGAATTTTTTAAAACAAAAAGAGCCAGGACTCTCCAACAATTTATCTTCAGTAAACCACTACATAAAAAAGAGATCACCACATTTGTTAACAGAAAACGGCAATGAATCATCTTTATGGTCTAACGCTTTTAATTTTAAAAAAACGATAGATACACAGACAGATCCACGTACAGGTATGCTCTCTGCCCACATAAAAGTCGGCAGTTTGATAAGTAATGAAGGACATGGACCTGATATTGATTTAGAAGCAAATTACAACAGTGGTACAACTGCTAATCCGGACGGGATTGGTTATGGCTGGAGCTGGAATCTTACACATTTTAATCCTTTAACCAATCAATTGACAACATCTA
>JAPORK010000502.1 GCA_026710285.1 Endozoicomonadaceae bacterium
TCTATTATTATACGGATGATGGATTACCCAAAAAATCCATTCATACAGGTAAAAACAGTTATCCTGATTATCAACTACAGTGGCAGTATGACAGTAACAGACGCTTAACCAGTGTTACTGATATATCCGGCAATAAAACCATACCCCGTTATGATTCCCTGGGACGTATTGCTGCAACAGATTTTCAGTCAGTTAAAGGGAATTTTGAAACACTCTCTGCTGTAGCTTATGATCAGTTTTCTCGTGTCCGGAGACTGCATTATGGTAGTGGTATGAAGCGGATCATTAAATATGATCAATGGGGAGATCAAAAGGATGTCACTGACAGACTGTCAGGTAAATTAATTAATCATTGGTCATTTGATTATGATTTGGAAAACAACATCACTGTCTTACAGCAACAGACCGGTCAGGGTGAGCAAGCCCTTTTACATTATCGCTATGATACACTGAATAATCTGACTACCATGACTTGTACCGGATCAGCCGGTTTACCACTATGCCCCCGGGATACTGCTTTTTCAGGATCTGGGTTCAGGCAAGCACCGATTATTGTACGGCAAGATTATTCTTTTACCTCCTTAAATCGTATCGATCAGGTCAAAGAGATTTTACAAAATAATGAGAAGCAACAGACAGCAGTAAAAACGATGTATTACCGGTATACAGATCCATCTGTGCCATTACGTCTTCAGGGAGTAAGCACTGTCTGGGATCAAAATACACCTGTTTTTCAACAATTATATTATGACCAGACCGGTAATATGATAATTGACGGAGAGGGTAATCATATCGCTTATAATGCTTTTAATCAAATTACACGGGTTATCAAAACAACGGGCAGACGTAGCTATTATACCTATGATGGTAGTGGAAAAGAGACCATGGAAAAAAATGATACTCACACCGATTATCTGTTTTACCGTGGAGGAAGCCTGATTAATGAAAAAATAATTACAAGTGCAAACGATTTCCATATCACCGGTTATCAAGGTGTAGCTAAAGTAACCGACGGAATAATAAATGAATATTATGAAAGTAGTTATAAAGGCGATATTGTTAGTATTTTAAGTAAAGCTGATAATGGTAATTACAGTGTCAGGCAAACTAATCTCTACAGTCCATATGGTATGGTCTGGCATAAAAATAAAACCTCACATGAACTGTATAAGCAATCTTTGCAGGAATTTGATGGTGAACGTACAGATCCTTTTACCGGCTGGCAATTTTTAGGTGCAGGACATCGTACTTATAATCCAAAACAACGTTACTTTGTTAGTGAAGATCCGGCAGGAGATGGCTATGCTTTTGGCAATAATAATCCGGTTATGAATACAGACCCTTCAGGAAATATGCCGCACTGGCTGGGAAATACCTTGCAGTGGGCAGGTTATATTTCAACATTTGGACTCGGTGCACTGCATAAGAAATGGGCTAACATCGCCGCCGCTGTGATTGGTTTTGGTCTGTGTGTAGCCACTTTAGGTGCCTCAGTTCTTACTGGAGGATCAACTGCAATTAGCACTGTACTTGCAGGTTCTGCGCTGGTCAGCACGCTTCCCATTGCTTCAGCAGCTGTTCCTGCTAATAAAGGGCTTGGTATTGCCGCTTCAGTAATCGGTCTTGCAGATCTGGCTGTCAATATTGCATCCGGTGCAGCACTAGCTTTTTTAGGTGTAGCCGCAGAAGAAAATCTGGAAGAAACAGTTGTGGAAATGAAGGCAGTGCTCCGACCAAAATTTACTTATCAAATGCTCAAAGCATCTGCATTAGCAACTTCAGATAACTGGGTAAATTTACCTCCAGATGTAATACCAGGTACAATCGGTTCAGAACTGAAAAATTATCTTATTAAAAACAATTTATCTGATTTTATCAATAAAAAAGATGGTCTGATCATAAAGAATGCATATAGAATAACTGTCATATGGGAATGGTTAATCAAATCTAAATTTGAATCTTTAATTCTTTGTGATACAGTGACAATAATTTTGACAGCACGAATTAATTATCAGCCTTTATCTTTAAATTTATTTTCAACTTTTATTGGTAGTTGTTATGAAGTTGTATCAAAAAACTGTGATATGTTTATATACTATAAATCTCTGGATGAAATATTAAATTCTTTATCTGATGGCATTCACACTGTTAAATGGGAACAACCAAAAAATCCTTATACACTCAGCAGAATGGTTCCTGTTGGAGAGTATATTGTTATTGCTGGTGGTGATAGTACTGGTAAATTCAAACATCCTCATATCGGTGTATTACAAAGACTTGATAATGCATGGAGAAGTTACTCTTTAGATAAAGCAGGTAATGGACTTTTAGAAACAAATAATCTTGATATACTGTACAGAAAGTATTTCTGGTCATACTCAAATAATTGGCCAGAAATTCACTGCACATTAAAACTCAGAGATCGTTTTACAGATGATATCATTACATACAATCTGGATAAATAGCTCTCTAAAATATAAGGCAGAATATGTTAGTGTGCTGTTTATAAATAAAAATACTATAGATATATTCGCTGAATAATACCATACACTTATACTTTCATTCTGATTATTACAAAACTATAAATTAATTATTTTTTTATCTGTTTTATTCAATATCTGGTCATACTCTATATGTTCGAAAATATCCAAAATAATAAAAAATTTATGTTTGCCTCTTTCATTATTTTATGTATCATTTTTTTACTTACGATTAATCAGTCAGGGTACAGTCAGTCTGACAGAAGGTATATTAATTTTACTGAGAATGAACATTCAGCACCGTATACACCTTTGACTAATAATACTAAAAATAATCAGCACAATAACTCAAACCACACAAAAGTAAATCAGCAAGCCAGCGATGAATCAACACCATGGTCTAATGCCTTTAATTTTAAAAAAAGCATGGGTACTG
>JAPORK010000518.1 GCA_026710285.1 Endozoicomonadaceae bacterium
GAAAAACGTCCCTCAGCACAAGAAGTGCTGAATGATCCTTTCCTTGCTGGTTTTGCTCCGGCGTTTCTTAAAAACCTCAATACAGATGAAAAAAATTAAAATTTAGTAGCATAAGTTATAGTCAATCAAACCTGATCTGGCTATTACCCGTATTCGGATGGTCATTGTCAGGTTGGGTTTATAGTAGCCTTTTGTAGACTAAATATCCAAACTATCTTTTAATAGATTTAACATATCATTACCTTTTTTCATCTGTTGCTCAGGACAGTTTTGCTGATTAAAACCTTCGTAGATTAAATCTTGCTGATCCAGTTCATTTAAAAAGCGGCTAGGGGTTGTTTCTGTCTTGTCACCAAACTGCTTTCTTGTGGCTGTCAGTGTAAAGGTGAGCGATTGTTGTGCACGGGTTATACCCACATAAAGTAAACGTCTCTCTTCCTCTACAAGATGATCTTCCATATTATTACGATGCGGTAAAATCTCTTCTTCTGTACCAGCAATGTAAACATGAGGAAACTCTAATCCTTTTGCAGCATGAAGGGTTAGCAGCTGTATACGATCATCGTCACTTTCTTCTTCCTGTCTCTCCAGCATATCCTGCAATATTAATTTTTGTATGACCTCTTTCAGGCGGGTTTCATTGTCTTTGTCATCATCTTTGCTGCGCTCCAGTCTGCGTTCAACCGATTCAAGCAGCAGATGGACATTTTTCATTCTTTTTTCAGCAACCTTCGGGCTGCTGCTATTATTTAGTAACCAGCTTTGATAGTTTAATTCATCCACCATTTCATACAATATTTTTGCCGGTTCATTTTGATAGCATCGTTGCCGCATTGTATCTGTCCATTCGGTAAAACGACAGAGTTTATGGATATAACGTTTATCTAAAAATTGCTCCAAACCCAGTTCACTACAGGCGCTATACAGGCTGATTTTACGTTCTCCTGCATAGATTCCTAATTTCTCCAGTGTAGCCAGACCAATTTCACGGCGGGGTGTATTGATAATCCGTAAAAAAGCATTGTCATCATCCGGATTAATTAAAAAACGCATATACGCCATAATGTCTTTCACTTCAGCCCGACTGAAAAAAGAAGTTTTACCACTAATCAGGTACGGCAACTGATGTTCCTGTAATTTTATTTCGATAAGACGAGCCAGATGATTGCTGCGATAAAGTATTGCATAGTGGCAATAGCGGGTATTATGGCGCAACCGGTGCGTTAATATTTCTGTGGCAATTCGCTCTGCTTCGGTTTCTTCATCTTTACATCTAACCACCCGTATTTTTTCACCCTGATCAAGATCACTCCACAGTTGTTTATCAAAGACGTGAGGGTTGTTAGCAATTAGCTGGTTAGCGGCTTTAAGAATACGACGTGAAGAGCGGTAGTTTTGCTCCAGTTTTACCACGTGTAAACCAGGATAATCTTCTTTCAAAGCTGCCATATTTTCAGGGCGTGCTCCACGCCAGGCATAGATTGACTGATCATCATCGCCCACCAGCGTGAAGCGATTATGTAAACCTGTCAGTTGTTTAATCAATTCATACTGTGCATTGTTAGTATCCTGACATTCATCAACTAATAAATAGCGGACGATTTTCTGCCAGTATTCAAGACGGGGTCTGTTGTCACGAAACAGCAATACCGGTAATAAAATCAGGTCATCAAAATCAGTTGCATTATAAATTTTCAGCGTTTCAATGTAGCGTTTATAGATAGTCGCAGCGAGCATTTCCTGTGGATTAGCCGCCTGGTTAATTGCAAGTTCCGGTGTAATCAGTCCATTTTTCCAGCCAGAAATATAGTTTTGTACTTCTTCGACAGCTACCTTATCGTCTTCATGTTGTTTGTGCATTATTTCGCCAAGTAAGGCTTTTGTATCCTGATCATCAAAGAGAGAAAAACCTGACTTTAATTGTAAGTGTCTGCGTTCATGACGGATAATTTTAAGCCCCAGCGTGTGGAAAGTGGAAATATTTAACCCTTTGCGCTGAGGTTTTTTGAGAAAGAGATTCACCCTTTCCTGCATTTCCCGGGCAGCTTTATTGGTAAAAGTAACTGCGATAATGTGACGTGCAGGAATAGAACAGTGGGTGATCAGGTAATTTATTTTTTCTGTAATAACTCGTGTTTTCCCACTACCGGCACCGGCTAAAACCAATAGTGGACCCTCTATATATTTCACAGCAGATGTTTGAGCGGCATTTAACTTCATAAAAAATTCACAGCAGTTTGTTGAGTAAAATGAGCTATTGTATCAAAGTTTATTGTTGTTGTTGAAAAACATGTAAAGTTATTCAGCAATCTAACGCACAAAGTCGTATTTAATTTTATCCAAAAGTATACTCTCTGGTTTGATCAAATGCCAGACTGATTGTTCATTCTGGTCATGTCCATGGGCTTCGACTCCGCTCAGCTCACGGTTG
The DNA here is from genome assembly GCA_026710285.1 of Endozoicomonadaceae bacterium. Taxonomy (GTDB): domain Bacteria; phylum Pseudomonadota; class Gammaproteobacteria; order Pseudomonadales; family Endozoicomonadaceae; genus JAPORK01. The sequence goes on from JAPORK010000518.1 coordinate 2,432, forward strand.
TCAGGTGAGGTTTATTAATTTTTGATGGTGTTTTCCATCGTATGTGATACCATAGAGGCAAATTTTCTTAAACTACTACTCTGACAACAATTCAGGCAGCTGCTGCAAAATATTTATTTTGATAATTCTGCTTGCTGACACATGAATACGTGGAGTTTTATAGTATATCCCGGAGGTAAAAAGTGGACATATCGGTTAGCTCTGTATCAGGCAGCAAAGAAACAGTTAGTTCTGTGTATGAAGATTTCACCATTCAAAAAAATTCTGTGCTTGTTGATGTTCAACATAAAGCAGAGGAAGCGTTTGATCAAATCAATTACCCTGCACGCAGTAAAGCCTCGCCCTTCAGGGTCTGTCTCTTAGTCACATTTTTTAAGTGCCGATTTTTGTTCACAGTTTTATTTTCTGCTGAATATATAAACCTTTACTGAATACACCGTGGGCTGAGCCTGTCGAAGCCCGGCTGCTTTTGACCTC
>JAPORK010000219.1 GCA_026710285.1 Endozoicomonadaceae bacterium
CCCTGGCAGGTTTATCTCCTGCTGAACATACCAGCCTTTGCTGGACGCACATTCCTGCGCAAGCAGGAATCCAGAAAAAATTTCCAAATTTTTTCACATCACTCCAGCTCAGGGTTTTTGGTTTAATAAAAAACCTTCATTAACAAATAGATAAACCTGAAAAGATATGTCATGCCGGCAGGGATTGCCGGAATCCCGTAACAGGGAAGTTATATTTTCGATAATGATTATTCTTCAAAGGATTCCCGCCTTTGCGAGAATAACGACATATTTTTGAAAATAATGACATAAAACATAGTATATTGTGCCAAAAAATCTCCGAACCGGGGTTCATATCCAACCCTATATGGTTACCCTCCTGAGGTAATTCCTGGTCCGGTATTTCTTGCCGTTACAGGCTCATCTGCCATTTTTTCCTGCTGTTGAAAAAAAGGATGTTTAAGCGCCTGCTCCATTGAAATACGTTTTTCAGGATAAGGCTCAAGCATTTTTGCTAACAAATCTTTTAACTGCTCAGCCTGTTGCTGATTTTCACGATACTGGTCATCTATGTTGTTATTCATGTCTTGTTGTAATCTGTCTTTTTTATCTACGGCCTGCGCCATCAGAGTTTTCATACTTTTTTTGCCGTCATTTAGAATCTCATTGTAGTGTTTTCCTGTTAACAGCCGACAGAGAAAACACCCTGACGAAAAAACATCTGCTTTTTCACTGCAGCCGGAAGGATACTTGCCGTTGTGGAATCTTAAGTTGATAGCTTCCGGAGCCATGTAATAGGGAGTACCAGCGGCTTCACGAGATATTTTGACCTGCTCCAGCTTGGCAGAGAAGCCAAAATCAATCAGGTTTACTGTTCCGTCAGGTTGAATTAACACATTATCAGTTTTTATATCCCGATGCACGATGTCTTGTTTATGCAAGTAATGCACTGCATCAAACAACTGACTGGCAATGCTGTGTACATTTTCCATTGGTAATGGACCACCTGCTGGTTTCCATACCGGCTTTACTTTTGGCGTTTCAAATAATTTTACCAGGGTATTTAAGTATTCATTTGCTTTATCGCTCTTATGCCATTTTAATAAATCATTATTTATAAGCGATAAAAAGCCCTCAACATATTTATCACTAAAATCGGTATTGATCCATATTTGTTCTATTCGAGCCAGCTCAGCGTCGTAATGACTAGCAGAATCTTTGTCAGAACCAATATTCATCATTAACTTTCTTACTTCAGTCGCGAGTGTTGCTGTATCCTTACCTTCAAAGTTATTAGCAGTGTGGTTAACTCCTCTAAGCATAGTTTTTCGGTCTTGCATACCATTAATCAATGCGGTTGCGGGCATTCCACCGGCTTCAAGATAAAATTTAGTCATTGTTGTCATAGGAAAGGGAGATTCAGATTGATCTGATACAGACTGATCCAGTTGCGGATCATCTGATAAAAAAGGAGATTCGGTTGACTGCGATTGTACTGCTGTCGATTCTGCTGATGCCGGTTCTGATTTTGATTGTTCTGCTTTGGGTGTTTGAAATAATTGTTGTAGCCCATTTAAAAATTCAATTGCTTTTTCATTTCTGACTTGTGCTAATTTTTCATTTACAACCAGGTGTAAAAAATCAATACCGTCATCATTAAAATCTGTGCCTGCCCATATTTGTTCTATTTCAGCAGAGACACCTGCGTACTCGTCAGAGGAATAACTACCATTGCAGACATTGGTGATTCTGCCCATGATTGCCATCTGACTTGAGTTTGAATCATATTTACCAGTGACTCCGGGAGAGGAGGTTGATGTTGCTTCAGGGGCTGAATTTTTGGCAGGTATCACTCTGATAATATTCGGGTGATTTAAATCATACACAAATTTAGCTTCCAGTGCATGGGCATGCTTTTGGGTATGTGTGGTCTTGCCCGGCAAAGATTTTTTCATAATAATGGGACCAGCTTCTCCGGGAACAACAGACTCGACACTGCCATACGCACCTTTTCCTGCAAATCTGAAAGGTTTCTCTGTTTCTGATGTTGCACGAGCAGTTTCCCATCTTTGTTTTGCGGCTAATTCTCTTTGCTCAGCCTCTTTTATTTTGCCTTCTTTGCGCAGATCTTTTGCTTGCTGCGCATTTCTCAACGCATAATAGACGCTTTGTGCTTTTTCCGGGGCAGTGTGGTGAGTAATATTTCTTTTGCGAATTGTTTTGACTAATTCATTTTCTATTCTTAACTGATACTCATCTTCTGAGAGCGGATCTTCAGGTGAAATCAGCGAATCTACCAAATGCGGATTCACTTCTCTGACATACTTCTCAATCTCATCTGTAGACCAGGTCCCGATGCTGTTACCTTTACTGTTATCCAGCTCAAGCAGCATCTCCCGTAGCTGTTCAGGATTTTGTGCTGCTTTTGCTTTAATCGCTGCTAATGCCGCATCGGCTTTTTCTTTTTCAGCTACACGCAGTGCCTCAAAATGTGCTTCTTTCTCTGGTGTTAACTGAGTGCTGGTAGGTTTTCCGTTGACAGGATTCATAGTAAGACCTCTGTTTTTTTATGCTTTATCATAAAAAATAGAAGACACAAAGGCGTACAGGTTTTCTTTATATTTCGCCACTATATAAAAAAATGACACTGTGCTGTTTTAAATAATTTCTGCATAGGAAAAGTGTTTTTTTTACACTGCACGCTGTAAAGCCTCGCCCTGCAGGGTCTGTCTCTTAGTCACATTTTTTAAGTTCCGATTTTTGTTCACAGTTTTATTTTCTGCTGAATATATGAGCTTTTACTGAATGCACCGTGGGCTGAGCTTGTCGAAGCCCGACCGCTTTTGATCTATGGGCTTCGACAGGCTCAGCCCACGGGTTTATGCCAAAAAGACTGGTATATTCAG